>JABLXZ010000002.1:300000-543483 GCA_013177935.1 candidate division WOR-3 bacterium
TTTTGCCGCTACGGGCAAGCGCCAGGGCGAGGTTGGTTGCGACGGTGGACTTGCCTTCGGATGGGCTGGGTGAACTGACGACGATTTTCTGAATTTTCTTTTCGGCGCCTAAGAACTGGAGGTTGGTGCGGAGGATGCGGAACTGTTCACACACATTTTCGGGCAGTTCGAGGGGCGAAGTTGTGTTGAGCCGGGGGATGGAACCGATAATCGTCCAGGAACGGCGTTCAAGGTCTTCCGGATGCCGCACAAGCGTGTCAAGTTTGTCAACTACGGTTGTTGTGCCCAGGGCAAAGAGGACGCTGAGCATGAGAGCGGTGACCGCATTTCTCAATGGGCTGGGTCGAATTTTTTTACCCGGACCTGGTGCGTCAATCAGTGCTACCGGTGAAAGTCGGCCCGCTTCCTGGATGCGCGCCTCTTCAAACTTTAACTCAAGAAGGGAATGGACCTGCCGGGCAACTTCAACATCACGGGTAAGGCGGGCGAGTTGACGTTCTTCTGACGGTAACCGGGCGAGTTCAAAGTCGTAATGGGTGATTGTTTGCGCGAGGGCGTTTGCCTGGGCTTCGAGGCGGGTGATTTCGGTGGTGATGGCGGCAATCCGGGTTGTAACTTCGGGCAGGGATTGCAGGGCGGTAGGGTTCTGACTGATGCGCAGGGCGGTAAGCTGGCTTTTAAGGTCATCAATCCGCTTGTTCAGTTCCCGGAGCCGTGGACTGATTGTATCATAACCCTGGACGAGGAGATTGGTTCGTTCGGTTTCCAGGTTGGTAAGCTGGGCAGTGAGCGATGCGAGTAGGGGCAGTTCGGTGCCTGGGGTGCGGTCGTTGGTTGAGGTTGAGTCAAGATTCTGGAGCAGAGCGAGTTCCTGTCTCAAGCCGGCGAGTTCGGTAGCATTTCGCTCATAAAGGGAAAGAACCGCACTCTGCCGCTCAATCAGCGCCTTTGCCTGAGCGGAGAGGTCGGTGTTGCCCGCAGTGCGTTTGTAAATTTCCAGTGCCTTTTCGGCCGAGTCGAGCCGGGTGCTGATGCCCGCCAGCTGGGTGGCAACGAACTCCCGCACGGCACGGATGTCAGCGCGATTGCGCTCCAAAGTCCATGCTTGATAGGCGGCAACATAGGCGTTTGCGATGGCGCGTGCCAGTTCCCGGGTGGGCGCGTTGACCGACAGTTTGAGGATGTCGGCGTCGCGAACGGCACGGACCGAAAGATTGTTGACCAGTTCCAGAACCGGGTCGGTATGAGCATAGCGCTCAAGCTCGGCGCGCTGTTCATCAGGCAGCGTGTCGAGGACGAGCTGGGCAAGGGTGCGGCTCTTGATGATTTCGATATGGTTGGCAAGGTTGGGACGAGCCGAGAAACTGCCGGCGGCAGGGTTGAAGATAAACTCGGCACCGGTAGTGCTGGTGGTACGGTTGACAAGGATTGTGGCACTGGACTGGTATATGGGGCGTGCGGTCTGGGTGGTGATGAAAATCAACGCGGCGCTGGCGGTAAGGAGCAGAAGGAAAAAGCCAAACCGCCGGTTGATGATGTCAAGGTAATAACTGAAACCATGTTCTTCTTTTGCCATTGTTTAGACCTCCTGATGTTTTAACGCCTTTTGCAGACAATCAACGATAAAATAAATTTGTTCCTTTTTTAATTTACTGTAAAAGGGCAACGCGAGCGTCTGACGGGCAATTTGTTCGGTTACGGGAAAGGCACCGGGCTTATAGCCGAACCGGCTGCGGTAAAAAGGCAAAAGATGAATGGGCGGAAAATAGGGGGCGCAGCCAATTCCCTGTTCTTCGAGCCGGGCGATGATTTTCTTACGGTTGAGGTTCGGGTCAAGACGAATGCAGTAAACGAACCAGTGGACAAAAGCACCCGGAGCTACGGTTGGGGTTTTAATCCGAGGTATTGAGGCGAGGAGCTGGGTGTAAAGGCGGGCAACGCGCTGGCGCCGGTTGAGGATGGTACGAAGACGGCGCAGTTGTGCCCAGCCCAGCGCAGCGCTCATTTCATCGAGGCGGTAGTTGTAGCCGAGTCGGATGTGGTGAAGCCATTTGCCGTTAAGGGCGTTTCTGCCCTGGTTGGTCATACTGCGACAGAGTTGACTGAGGCGGCGGTTGTCGGTCAGGAGCATACCACCTTCACCGGTAGTAATCTGTTTGTTGGGATAGAAGGCAAAGGTCGCGATGGTACCGAAGGCGCCACACCGTTTTAGACCCTGCGGGGTGCGCAGGGCGCTACCCAGTGCTTCGCAAGCATCTTCAATCAGGAGCAAATTGTGGCGGCAGGCAAGGTCGGTAATGCGATTCCAGTCGGCGGGATGACCAAAGATGTCAACGGCAAGGATGGCGCGGGTGCGCGGGGTGATGGCTGATTCAATTTGCGCTGGATCGATACAGAGGGTTTCCGGGTCGATATCGACAAATACCGGTTTCACACCTTCATAGAGCAGGCAGTTGGCTGAGGCGCAGAAGGAAAATGGTGTGGTGATGACTTCGTCGCCCGGTTTGAGACCAAGGGCGCGAACCGCAAGGTGTAAGGCGGTGGTGCCAGAGCTGGTGGCGACGGCATAGCGGCGTTGGACAAGGCGGGCGAGGCGGTTTTCGAATCGGGTCGCATAAGGACCGAGTGCCAGCCTGCCGGTTTTGAGAACGGCTTGAACAGTGCGGCGTTCGAGAGAACTGATGTCCGGGGCAGCAAGGGGGATTTTCATCAGACCTCCAGAAGAAGCATTGTGACGCCAGTGAGAACAAGTAGCGCATGCCCGAACCAGAAGACAAGCACGGTGCGGCGCGGACCAAGGGAGGTGGCGGCGAGCAGGTCATAGAGATGGTTGCGGTCGGCGTGGAAAAGCGGCTGGCGCAAATAGAGGCGGCGCAGCGTGACCCAAATAAGGTCAACCAGCGGTGCACCAAGGAGAAGCAGGAGGGCAAGGGCGGTCCAGATGTCGATAGAGGAGAAGAACCGAGGCGCCGAAGGCGGATTGAACGATAAAAGGGCAAATGTAGCAAAGGTCGCACCGAGAAGATGACTACCACCGTCACCGAGGAAAAGGCGGGAGGGCCGCTGAAGGTTAAGAACAAGAAAACCGGTTAGAGTGGCGGTGAGAAGAAGAAGGGGGAGGAAAATTTCAGCCCGACCCAGAACGCCGTAAATTGTTGCTAACCCCAAAAATGAGATAAGCGCCTCTCCGCCCGCAAGCCCGTCTAAGCCATCGGCAAGGTTAAAGGCATTAAGCGCCAGAAGGATGTAGGCTATGTTGAAGAAAATAGTGAAAAGCGAGGCGGGTAAGGAGAGTTGGTTGTGGGTGATGAACAGGAAGGAGATAAACAGGGCAAGAACGATTTGGAGGAGGAATTTGATCCCGGGAACAGTGCGCTGTTTCCAGTAGAAGTCATCACAGGTGCCGACAAGCAAAGCGATAGTCGCGGGGATGAGAAGCCGTAAAACAGGAACGGTTGGAAAGAAAATTGAGAGGATGAGCAGAGTGCCAGCCCAGGTTAAGAGTATGCCGATGCCACCGGTGAAGGGTACAGGCTGGCGGTGAATTTTGGCATTTCCCGGATGGTCGCACCAGTTGTGCTGGAGGGCAAAACGCGCAAGGACCGTATTCAGTAGCAGAGATGCGAAGATAGTAAACAATATGAATAAAACAGGTGTCATATTAACTCCCGGGTTGTTTTTAGTGCAGCAGCGAGATAGTCATTCTCATTCCCGGTTTTTTGTTTTCCGCCTTCTGTATCTGCTGGTCTACTGGTTGAAGAATGGGGTAATTCGCCTGGGGAACGCCAGTAGGTAAGGAGTGCCCAGAGCGAGCCGAGACCGTAGCCAATGTGGAGGACAGGGTAAGTGATAAGGTATAAAGGAAGTTGAAGGGGAGATGGGGTAGTAAGGGCAGAGAACAGAATTAGTAGCAGAAGGTAGCTACCGGCGGTGCTAAGCAGCGGGAGGTGCGCGATGAGGTGGGGAGAGGGTAAATTAAATTTTGAAAGGAATAAGGTAAGTGGCTTCGGGCAACCGGTGGCGAGGAGCAGGGTTGTGATGAAGATGGCGGGTATGAGATGGCGCAAGGAGAATGGTTTTGAAGCAAATCGAGTGCTGCGGATGACCCAGTAGCCGTTGGCAAAACTGTTCCGGAACAGGTCAATGAGGCGGGCACGGGCGTAATAGTAGGTTTTTATTGAGGGGACGAGAAGAATTTGTTCGCCGGCACGGCGCAAGCGGAGGTTAAATTCAATGTCGTGGTTGCGGACAAGGCGGGTGTTGAAGGTGCCGTAGCAGGTAAATACCTCTCGTCGATAACCGGGACAGGAGGCTGTGTCAGCGGTGCGGATGGTGCGGAGGTTGCGGCCGATGCGCATCAAAGAGTTGCCGACGCCGAATGGGGAGGCGAGGACACGAGCGATGGCACGGGCAATTGGGGTGCGGTCTGAAGGCAAAGTGATTGCGACTGAACCAACCGCCGCCCCATTTGTGTTATTGAGAACTCGAACCGCTTCGGAGATGTAGTTGGGCGAGTAACGGTTGTGAGCACCAAAGGTAAAGATGATTGCGCCACGGGCGTGGGCGATGCCGATGTTTAGGGCGTAAGGGGTGGTGCGAAAGGGATTGGAGATAATACGAATGTTGTGCTCCGGATTATTGCGGGCAAACTGCTGGACTAAGGAGATGGTGCCGTCATCAGAAAAGCCATCGACTACTATGGTTTCGACGAGATGCGCCGGATAGTCCTGTTCGATGATGGAACGGAGTGTTCTGATGATGGACTTTTTCTCGTTGCGGCAGGGGATGATGATGCTGACCAGAGGAAGGGGCTTGTTCATTTACTCCTCCCAGGGTTGGTAATTTCCATTAACTGGTTCGCTCTTGAAGCGGATGCCGTAGCGACGGAGAAGGTCACGCAGTTTTTCGGTTAGGGGTGTGACAGTACCCTGGACTTGGCGTGCCTGGAGGTGGAAGATGGTGGTTTGTGTTCGGTCGGTGAATACGGTGATGGTGTTGTCATAATAGGTGATGGCGGTAGTGCCGATTTTGATTGTGAGGGTTTCGGGCTCAAAACGGGATTCCTGTTTGGTGTAGTGGGCAAGGATTTCAGCGGCAACAGGAAGAAAGTCGCGGAAAAACGCCCGGCGTTCCTCTTCACTTAAGGGGCGGGGAAAAACACTTTCTTTCAGCACGCGACAGGGAACACCAGCAGCAAGAGCACCGGCAGGAATACTTCTTGTTACGACGGAACCAACGCCAATGACCGTATTGGCGCCGATTGTTACCCCGGGGTTAACTATTGCTCCGGGCAGCCAGCAGTTGTCGCCAATTGTTACCGGGGCAAAAGCGACCGGAAATCCCTGCAGAACCGACTGGTAAGCACCGTGGGTGTAGATAGCGCTGTTGGTGCCGATTCCGACCTCATTGCCAATTGTTACGGGCCGGGCGGTGTTGATAAATGTTCGCATACCGAGGTGGAGCCAGTAGCCGGCGGTCAACTGGGATTGAGGTTCAAAGCAGGAGCCGCCGCCAATTCTCACATAAGGCCCACACCACAATTCGCGGCCGATTTTTATTCGCCTGCCTTCGATGAGACAGTCCGAACCGATAACACTGTTTTTCCCGAGTTCCAGTGATTCCTGGACCCGGATGATTACACCGGAAGAGATACGGCAACCCGGGGCAAATTTGATTGAACCGCCGATGATAACAACACCAGGCTGAATGACGCAACCCATACCAAGTTCCAGTCGGGAACAGCGGATTAAGACTTTTGAAGAGTGGTTAAGGTCTTCTTGTACCGGGATGCCAATCGAGCATTTTTCACTGAGGATTAACTCCGGGCAGTCAATCTGGACATCAGAACCGATTTTTACTTCCATATCCATCGCACCACCTCAAAGGCTTCGGCAAACTGGACACCGGCTTGAACGCCCCGAACTCGGGCAAGGCTACGGATAAAATCTTCACTGGTATAGGAGCGGAAGCGTTGCGATTGATAAGAGGCAAGGCTTTCGATTTTGCGCTGGATATGACGCTCTTCGAGCGGGACAAAACAGACATGACGAAATGTAAGAGTGTTCATCGGTAGTTCGTAGCCGAGGATAGATGTGTATTTGAATGCGCGCAAACCTTCTTCAAAAATCACCCGGTGGTCTTGATGAATGTCCGAGGATGCGGGAAGAAACACAAGGTCGGGGTTGAGTTGTTGCCGGCAGCGGACCAGTTCCTCAAGGATTTCCTGGCGAAATTCCGGGAAGCGGCGAACCCGAAAGTCAAGGAGGCGCCAGTTTTCCGGTCGCACCCCAAGTTTTGTTACGGCGGTAAAGCACTCTTTCTTCAATATGTCGGGCGGGAATCCTTTAGGCACCGACTCTTCGCAGGGAGAAAATGCCATATAGTAAACTTCCTTTCCTTCTTCGATCAGACGGACGATGGTGCCAGAACAACCGAACTCATCGTCGGTGTGGGCACCTAAAACTAAAACACGGTTAAATAATCCATTCATAAAGTTTTAAAAGTTTTTTTTCTTCATTTTGCCAGTTGTAGATTTTATTGACGGCATCTCTGCCGTTTTTCCCCATCTTGCGCGCCTGGTCGGGCTGGGATTTCAGGGTTGCAAGTACGCGGGCTAACGAGGTGGCGTCGCCCGGTGAAAAGGTTAAACCGCAGGCGCACTCCTGGACAATGGCACGCAAGGGGGGGAAGTCAGGAACGACCACAGGTAATCCGGCGCTCATAAACTCAAACATTTTGACCGGTAAGGCAGATTCGTAGCCGAGGACCGGTAAGGAAGGGACAACACCCACATCGCTCTCTGTGTACCACCTGAAGCAGTCGGGATGGGGCAGAGTGCCAAGGTGTCGGACGCGGGGATATGCGGGATGGGCTTTGATTTTTGCCTCGTAGTCAGGAGAAACAAATTTGCCGGCGAGGAGAAGTTCACAATCGGGCAGCTGGATGAGTGCCTCCAGGAGGAGCGTGATACCTCGTTCTGGTGTGAGGACCCGGGCGAGATGGACGATACGAAAAGGTCGAGTTGATGGCGTCTTACCTCCATTCTGCGGTTCAGACCGAGAAACCGCGAGCGGTTCCGGATAGTTTTTTACTGTGACGAGGCGGCGGGCCGAGGTGCGCAGGCGGGATGCGATTGTATCAGTGGCGGTGATGACGGCATCAATGTGGCGAGCGACAAGTTTTTGGTAGGCATTGAATAGTGAGGCAAGAGGTTGACGACAGAGTTTGGGTAGGTAGGGCTTGTCCAGAAGTTGGCGGTAGTAGTCTTCGTGGATGTCGCATACCACCCTGCGGTTGAGCGCTTTAAGGAGCAGGGCAAGGGGAAGTAGTTCTGGGTCGTGAAGGTGGTAAAGGTCGGCTTTTGCCTTGAGTGCAAAGAGCAGCAGGCGGAGAGGGGTGAGGGTAAATCGAGTGAGTCGGGAGCGAGATGGAGGTAGGGTGTAGATGGTAAGAGGAGGATGATGGTGCCGCAGATGGGTAGCAGAATTGGAGGAGAAAGTTGGTTCGTAGCCGGGCAGGTGCGCTGAACCGTCTTTGATGCCGGCAAGGAGTACCTGATAGCCAGCGCGGAGAAGAGTTCGGGCTTGCCGATGGAAAATTCTGGTGTCGGTTACCTGATGGCCCGAGGTCAGGATGCAGATGCGGGTTGCCATTTTAATTCACCTGTGGTTGTTTTTGGGGCTACGAGGACCGGTAGGGCAAGACACAAGCCCAGAGCGGTGAAGAGCAAACGGTTGTCGTTGAGGTCGCCTGAGAACAGGGCGTTGACGAGGAAGTAAACGGTAAGGGCGAAAATTAAGAGCGTTATCGGCCGGTTGCCGTGCGCAAGACCGGTGATGAGATGACGAATTGGAATAAACAGGAGGAGAGTTATGAGGAGTAAACCGAGGAGTCCCAGTTCTGCTGCTACTTCTAAAAACAGGTTGTGGGGATAGTCACCCCGCTCGCTTTCGTATAGGTTGAACTCCTGGTCAAAGCCGCCGATGCCGACGCCGGTAAAGGGGTGTTCGCGGAACATCGCAATTGCCGCTTCGGCGCGAATGACGCGGGTGTGGGCGGTCTGGTCAATTGGTCCGGAAACGGTGTTGCGGATGCGTTTGTTCATCGTCAAAGCGGCATCCGGGGCAAAGATGGAAGTGATGATGATGATGGCGATAACGGTTGCAGCACCGGTGAGGATAAGTTTTCTGCCTTTTCGAAAGGAGAAGGCGATTAGGCCGGCGGCGCCAAGGGCGCAGAGTAAGGCGACCAATACCCCGCGTGAGCCCGAGTAAAAGACCCCGTAACCAAGGATGATGTTGACAATAAGCATAACGATGCGGACAACAGTGGTTTTCAGGGTGCGCGGCTGGGAACGGAGGGTGAAGTAAAGAGCACCGAGAAAACCAATGCCGATGGTTCTGCCGGTGGCGATGTGATTGGCGCCAAACGCGGTTAATCCTTCGGACGTGGTTTGGCCGAGCGCAACCATCAGAAGAGCAACGGCGATAAAGGTACTGAGGAGGCGCAAGAGGTTTTTCTCAGATTGGACTGTTACTATTGGGGCAAACAGGGCGAGGCCGGTCAGGGTCGCGAACCGAATTGTTTTCTCCAGACCATAGGAGTTGTCACTATCGGCAAAGGCGGAGAGGGTCATTACAACAACGAGACTGAAGAAGGCTAAAAGGAATGGCGCAATAGGGGCACGTGGCAACGTGCCCGTACCATCATTTGCCTCACGCAATGTGCCCGTACCGTCATTGGGCTCACGGACATTGCGCCAATAGGCGGGAAACGAAAGCGCTGTTCCGGTAATGAGGATAACCGCCAGGATAATGGTGATGTCCGGTGCGTGGGGAAACATCGCGGTGAACTGTGATTTGAAGATACCGGAGAGAAGGAACAACGCCAGGCCGATTTCGGGATAGCGGAGGAGTAAACCGAGTGCAAACAGAGCGAGGATGATGAGGATGAAGGTGTTCATAGTGCTACTTTGGGCACATCGCAACTTGCTCTGTTGGTGTTGTTCATTCCAGTTTTATTGTTTTTTAGTAAAGCGAACCAGAGATACCCCATATTGATTGTAAGACCAATGGTTGAGCCCAGCGCTAATCCGGGAATGCCAAGGGGTCGAACAAGAGCAAGGTCAAAAATTGCGGTGGCAGCGGCGCCAAGGAGGGCAGCGAAGACCGGTGTTCGGGTGTCTTTTTTACCCCGGAAGTAGGCGGTAAGGATAGCGGATGCGGTGAAGGGCAATAGACCAAAACCGAGTATGGCAAGGGCGATTGCGGTGGTTGAACCTGCCTCGCTGGTGAAGGCACCATGTTCGTAAAGAAGCCGGACAAGCAAACGAGCAACGAAGGAAAGAAGGATGCTGGCGGGGATAAGGATGATGGTCGATAATTTGAGAAGGCGTTCGGTTTCGCGCCGGAGACGCACGGTGTTACCGGTTGCGGCAAGTTCACTTGCCCGGGTAAAGAAAACCGTGCCGATTGATGCGGCGATGAGGTTGCAGGGAAAGGCAAATAGCCGGTCGGCATAACCGAGGATGGCGATGCTGCCCGAGGGTAAAAAGGAGGAAAAGAGCCGACCAAGCGCGAGGTTGACCGGTCGGATGAAAAGGAAAGCAAGGAGCGGGGTGGCGAGATAAAGAAATTCTCGAACGCCAGGGTCGCGGATTGTCTGGAAAAGACGATGCCCGGTAAAGATTAGTGGTGCGAGCGTTACTGCCAGACCAATGAGATGTCCAGTACTCCAGCCGGCAGCCAGGGCAAATGTGCCACTTTTTTTTGCCCAGAAGATTATAAACAGGATTGCGACGGAATTGATAATCGGGTCGATGAGACGGGGAATGGCAAATTTGCGCCGGGAGTTGTGATAGGCACCGGTGGCAGAGATAAGGATTAACGCTGCGGGTACAATCGCCATAAAACGGGTGATGGTGAGCGCGAGAGTGCGGGTTTGGGGGCTGATTTTGGGGGCAAAGATGGCGACGAGGAGCGGTGCCGCGAAAAAAGTGAAGAGGAGGATGACAATTGAAAAGAGAAAGCCGAGGGTCCAGAGTGAGGCGAAGAGTTGGCGGAAACTAACTTGATTTTTGCACATCTTGCGTTCGACAAGAAGGGGTAGGGCACAAACATCAAAGGTGCTGGAGATAAAACCACCACCAACGGTGGTGATGGTTTCGCCCACGCGGTAGGCGTCAACAATCGGCATGGTACCAAAAATATGAGCAAGAAGCAGTTCGCGCACAAATCCCAGGACTTTGGAAAGGGCGGTTAACAGGGTGACGGTAAGGGCGCGAGAGATGGTTGAGTGCGAAATGCCCAAAGTAGCATGTGAAGTATTGGCAACGATGTGCGGTAAGGAGTCTTCCGGGAGCGCAGGGCGGGAAAATGCCATTGGTTAGACCGCTACCGTTTCTCGGGAACAAAGACACTCTTCAACACGCTGGACGACAAATGCAATCTCTTCGGGTTCCAGAAGCGGTTCAATGGGCAGGGAGAGGACTTCACGCGCTGCTCTTTCTGCTTCTTTCAGATCACCGGCGATGCGGCAGCGAGAAGCAAACAGTTTCATCTTATGCAGGGGTATGGGGTAATAGACCATCGTCGCCACTTTTGCCTGGTCAAGGTGCTGTTTCAATCGGTCCCGTTCCGGGTGGCGAATGGTGTACTGGTGAAACACATGTTCTCCGTTTACCGGAAGCTGGGGAACGGTGAGCGCCGGAATCGTGCTGAGTGCGGCATTGTAGGCGGTGGCGATTTTGACCCGTCGGGTATTGAACTCTTCCAGTGCGGAGAAGCGGGCAAGCAGGATTGCCGCCTGCAGGGTGTCAAGCCGGCTGTTGTAACCGAGATAGTCAACATTGTATTTGTCTTTGCCGCCGTGGCGGCGCAGGATGTCAACGAACTCGGCGATGGTTTGGTCGTCAGTTGTTACGATACCGCCGTCACCAAATCCGCCCAGATTTTTGCTCGGGAAAAAGCTGAAGGCACCGGCGTCACCCCAGGCACCACATTTTCTGCCCTGATAAGAGGCACCGAACGCCTGGGCGACATCTTCAAGGATAAAGAGGTTGTGTTTTTGAGCGAGCTCTTTCAGTTGCGCCATCGGGCAAGTCTGACCATAGAGGTGAACCGGGATGATGCCGACGGTGTTTTTTGTCAGCGCCCTTTCAACCAGTGCGGGGTTGATGTTAAAAGTTAGCGGGTCGATGTCGACAAACACCGGTGTTGCACCGGCGCGAAGGATGGCGTCAGCGGTCGCGGCAAAAGTGAAAGGGGTTGTGATTACCTCAGCATCAGGGGTCCAGAAATCATTGCCGGTGCGTTTGTACGCCAGGGCGCGCAGGGCGAGGACAAGGGCGTCGGTTCCTGAAGCGACACCGATGGCATATCGGGTTCCAATGTACTGAGCGACTTTCTGCTCCAGGTCTCGAACCTCCGGACCCATAATCCACTGCTGATGATTAAGTGCCGTTTCCAGCCGCTGGTCAATGGCAGCTTTGAGATAACGATACTGACGTTTCAGGTCAAGGATTGGGACTTCCATTTACTTCTCCTTTAGCGGTTTTAAACCACCTTCATCATCGGGTTGATACTCATTGCCACAGTGCGGGCAGCGGGCACGGTGGTCATCGACCACCAGTTTGGTGCCACATTTGCACACCCAGCCAATAGGCCGCGCCGGAACACCGGCGACCAGGGCGTAATCAGGAACATCTCTGGTGACAACCGCGCCGGCGCCGATGAGGGCGTAACGGCCAATAGTGTTACCGCACACAATCGTTGCATTGGCACCAATTGAGGCGCCCTTTTTCACCAGGGTGGGTTTGAATTCGGCTTTGCGCTCAATAAAGGCGCGCGGGTTGATGACATTGGTAAAGACACAGGAAGGACCACAAAACACCCCTTCTTCAAGGCAGACCCCTTTGTAGAGTGATACATTGTTCTGAACTTTGCAATTGTCACCGACGGTTACCCCTTCGGCGACAAACACATTCTGCCCGAATACGCAGTTCTTGCCGATACGGACATTGGCGGAGATGTGGCTGAAATGCCAGATTTTGGTTCCCGAGCCGATTGAAGCCCCGGGGTCAACAATGGCAGTGGGATGAATGAAGGGCGCGGTTTCCGGCTCTTTCGCATCCTCAGATAGCGTTGGCACGGCATAGGCAACTTCTTCTTCAACAGGTGTTGATAAGGGGAAAGCGGTGCTGGGTTGGAGCTGGGCAACGGTCGCGGTCAGGACCGGCTTTCGCTCCTTGAGCGTAACCACCATTTTTTGGGCGCTGCCGTTACGAATCTGGTGAAGCGGTATTACCTTACCACCCTTTTGCAGTGACTGTTGCGCCGCAGTCAGGACCTCTAACACCCGCAAGCCTTCGTTGCCATCGGTGCGCGGCGGAATGCGTGTGGCGATGCTTTCGAGGAAATGTTCGCACTCCAGACGCAGGGGTTCTTCATTGGGAAGTTCAATCAGACTCTTTTCCCCTTTCAGCGCAACCGGAATCCTTCCCTGATGCCAGCGAATGTCATGCGGATAACAGGCAAGGGTGGGCTGGGAGTTACCGTCTTCAAATACCACCATCTGTTTTGAGCCAACCACCACCAACCGCTGCTCCTTGAACGGATGCAACCAGGAGACAAATGTGTAGGCGTGAACCCCGGAAGGAAATTCAAGAGTGGTCAGTGTTACATCAGGAATGTTTTTCTGGAGAAAAGCCTCACCGTGGGCAGATACCATCGCGGGACGCTCCTGGACAAGGGCAAGGATGACGCTGATGTCGTGCGGGGCAAAACTCCAGAGGATATTCTCTTCGGTGCGCAGGCGGCCAAGGTTGAGACGATTAGAATAGATGTAGTCAATCCTGCCCAGTTCGCCTTTTTCAATCATCTCGCTTAACTGGACAATAGCGGGATGGTAGCGCAGGATATGGCCGACCATCAAAATCCGCTCTTTTTTCTCGGCGAGGCGGACCAGTTCTTCAGCCTGAGAGAGGTCCAGGGCAAGCGGTTTTTCCACGAACACATCCTTTTCTGCCAGCAGCGCGGAACGAACAAATTCATAATGAGTGACCGCTGGGGTAGCAATGGCAACCGCGGTAATCTCCGGGTCGTTGAGAACGGTAGTAAAATCGTTTGTGAGACGGACACCATTTGAGATTGGTAACCCGCTTAGTGCGGCGGGATTGGTATCGCAAACGGTGTGCAAACTTTTCAAACTGTCAAACACCCGCACCAGGTTTTTCCCCCAAGTGCCGGCGCCGACAACCGCAATTGAGCGACTCATTTTTCCCTCCTTCCCTAAAAATTTTTATACCCCACGCAGGGGCGAAAAACGGTACTCTTGTGCGGTTACTGCTTTTTTAACTTTTTGTTTTTCCGGGGAGGGTATGGTTCTGGCTCCCCCGGTAGCCAATTGTTCCATTTGCGTTCCTCCTTGTTTTGCCCGCCCGGAGGCGAGCACTTCCTCCTTCCCCGATGTTTCCCTGCTGTACTATATTATAAACAAAAATTGTTAAAAGTCAACAGTTCGGCAATCAATGCGATAGAAAGATGCTATACCCGCAGGACGCTATCTGGTTTAGCAACCAGAATCACAGCGATATTGGCGACACTTTATTCTACGGTAGCCCAAAAAAGGTTAGTTCTGGCACAGTTTTTGCGGTACTTAGTCTGATATCGTTGACAGAAATAATTTTTGAGCATAAGATTCGGGTGTGAAATATGACGTATTTATAATTTATGAGACTTTTAGCGGTAAAGACCTTGCGGAACATTTAAAAGATGGGCTGAGGAGAATTAATATCAATGCCTTTGTGGCAACTCAAGACATCCCATTAGGAGAAGATGAAATAAAAGTCCGTTATTCAACACTAAAAGAGGTAAATCATATCATTTTAATTGTTACACATGGTATTTTTCACTCTAAAGAGGTCAAGGCGGAAATAAAGGAGGCTGTAAGAGCAGGTAAAAAAGAAAATATAATACCTTTCGTTTATGATGGTATTTCTGATGAAGAGGTTAAAAATTTTTTTAACGAATGTAATTTAGGAAATAAGCAATGGAATAGGTTTTCTCAGGACAATTCAAAAGAGGATTTAACGAGAAAGGTTCTAGGCTGGTATTCAAAAAATAGTGTACGTTCTGCTGCTGATACTAGTTATAGTCCAATTGCACCTCCGGAAGTAGAACCGCAGGTATTTACTTCCTTCTCCGACGGTTTAAAACTTATGGAAGAATATAAATGGGACGATGCGATTGGGGAGTTTCGCAAAGCATTAAAACAGGCAAAGGGCCATGAGATGGGTGCCATTTTCAACCTGATAGGGATTTGTTACTACATAACTGGACGGCTAAAAGAGGCGTTAGATAAATATGAATTATCATTAATACTTGCTAGTGAGTTAGAAGACGGACCGGGCGAGGCAAATGCTCTCGGCAACATTGGTTTCATCTATCAGATGAGGGGCGAATTGGATAGGGCTCTGGAGTATTACGCGAAGGCAAAGGGACTTAATGAGGGTGTAGGCAATAGAATGGGTGTGGCAATTAACATTAACAACATTGGTTTGGTCTATCAGGTTAGGGGCGAACTGGATAATGCGCTGAGGTGTTTTGAGGAAGCATTGGGGATTTATAAAGACATTGGTAGCAGACCGGGCGAGGCAAATGCTCTCGGCAACATTGGTTTCATCTATCAGATGAGGGGCGAATTGGATAGGGCTCTGGAGTATTACGCGAAGGCAAAGGGACTTAATGAGGGTGTAGGCAATAGAATGGGTGTGGCAATTAACATTAACAACATTGGTTTGGTCTATCAGGTTAGGGGCGAACTCAATAAGGCGCTCGAGTGTTTTAGTGCGGCGCTAAAAATCTTTAAAGAAATCGGCACCCAGAGGGAAATTAAGATGGCCGAAAATAACATCCAGGCGCTGCTGATAATAGCGGGAACTACAGGGCAAGATGGGCATAAAAGATAATGGGTTGATGTTTATAAAGTTAAAAGCCGGCACTACATAAGAAATGTGAAGCACAAGTTGCCTGACGTAAAAGTTCTCTTTATTGCATTGGACAGGACAGCTGTGCGTTTTCTTAATGAGCGAGTTCATCAGGTAACCAATTTATTTTATTTAAGGTAGGTTTTATTACGGCCGGATGTCGTAGACGGCGCCGAGGTTGTTTTTGGTGACGCGGAGCAGGGTGAATCTTAAGCTGCCGGCGATGGTGTGCTCGGCATCGTCCATTGAGGAGAAGAGGCTGAGGTGTTCGCGCGGGTCGTCAAAGAGCCAGAGGGCAAGAATCGGGGTGTAGTCGTCAATTGACTTCTGCCGGCTGAAGATTTGCCGGGAGACGGTGCGGTAGTCAAGGATTTGCGGTCTTAAATGGGTGGTGCTGGGCAAAGGCGGGATATCGGCAAAGGGCCAGAGGACGGTTTTGTAGGTGTTGACAAAGCCGGTGTCGGCAAGGGTTGCGGCGAGGTCGTCAAGGGTCTGTTTGAGTCGGGAGTTTTCATACTTAATATCAGGGAGGAGGCGGAGGGTGTCAGCCCGGGCAAAGTAGTACTGCCGGTCCGGATAGGCAAGGGTGAGGGCCGCGTTGAGATAGCCGTAGTCTTTGGCATAGACGAGCGGACCCTGCAGGTCGAGCCGGTTGTAGGAAAAGCCGGTGCCGAAGTGGTCGCAGAAGACGAGGGCGTTTTTGATGCCGGCACGGCGGACCGCTTTGTGGACAATGGCACTGACCCCACCGTAAACATGGTAAAGTTTATACAAGGGGGGCAGGGCGATGGTTGTGGTGAAGAGTAGAGTCAGGGGTATCGCCCGGAGGAGAAAGCGGTTTGGGTTAGGAGCGGGGTTGAGTCCGAAGGTGTGGCTGAGAAGCCGGGGGAGTTCTTTAATGCCGCGGGCAGCAAGTAAAAAGAGGCAGGCGCTCGCTTCGTAGAGGAAGCGGGGTCCAAAGCAGACATTGTGAAACCAATAGAAGAAGTAGGCGATGGGTAAGGCGAGGAAGCCGGCAAAAAGGAGCCAGTCGTAGCGGTTGCGATTGGGAAGGGCGAACGGGATAAGGATGAGAAGTAAGGCGGGCCATGGTGATTCAAACAGGAATTTGTTGATCAGGTTGAAGTTGTTGCCCATATTCAAGAGTCCCTGATATGGGGTGTGCGGCGGTCCCCAGCCAGAACGGCCAAATCCGACTTCGTGGCCCGGTCCCCACTTGACCACATAGCCAAACAAAAGCGGGTTGCCATTGGCGAGGTAGTTGTAGAGGAAAACGAGGCTGGTTACCGCACCGGTGCTAAGGGCGATTAAGATAAAGGGTAAGAGGTAGCGACGGGGCTGACGCACGAGGAGGAAGAGGGCGTATAGAGCAAAGGGCGCAGCGATGGCGAGCGCGGTGTAGGGCCGGATGTTGGCAACCGCACCAAGGGTGATGCCGGCAAAGAGGGCGCTCAGAACCGGTTTTCTGCCCTTGACGGTGCGAAAGTAGAAGAGGATGAACAGGGTGGCAAAGAGGAGCGCGGAGGCGTGGTTCATATATTCGGCGGACATATTGATAATATAGGGCGAGAAGGTGGCAAGGAGGGTGGCGGTGCGGGCGATAGTTTCGTCGTAAAGTTCTTTGCCGAGAGCGTAAAGCGCGAACAGAAACAGGGTGCCAAGCAAGGGGTTTAAGAGCCAGGGTGTGCCGAGGAAGACAAAGAACATCAAGAGGAAGGAGTGAAGCCAGGGGTACTGGGAGTACCAGTTGCCGTTGTTGATGATGTGGGTGTAGTCAAAGAAGTCCGGGAAGGGTGGAGAAGGGAGGTGGATTTTGCCCTGGGAAAAGATGCGCGCCTGAAAGAGCTGGGAGATGGAGTCCTGAATGTGGGGGATGTGTTCAAAGACAAAATAGGAGACGAGGTTGGCAAGGAGGAAGAAAAAGCCGGCGGTAAGTAATAGGAAGTAACGAGGTTTGAGGTTGAGGAGCCAGTTGAAGGTGGTGGTGAGCGGTTTTTCTAAGAAATCGAGCGCCGGGTACAGGGCAAACATAAGGAAGATAAAGCCAGCAGTGGCAAGAGAGAGGTAGAGCATAAACTGGGCACCGGTTTCATTCTGTTTCGCGGTAAGGAAGTCCCAGGGGTAGAGGGTGAAGAGGAAAAAGGCAAGGGTGAAGAAGAAGGGCAGGGCGGCCGCTTTTGATTTAAACAGGTGGGCAAGACCGGTTCGGAAGGGGCGAAACAGAAAGCCAAATAGGAGCAGAAGCAGGGCGATGCCCAAAAGGAGCCAAGAGAGGGGAAAGTAGTAAAACTGTTCGGGCGGCATTGCTGGCAGGCGGAAGAATACGGTGGATTTGTCGGTAACAAACCAGCGGTTGGCAAAGAGGTAGTTAGAGGAGTTGTAGCTGGTAACCGCGGCAAGGAAAAGGAATATGGCACCGAGGAAAAAGGCGGGCAATCTTAACCCCAAGTGGACAGGGTGACGGGCACCCGGGCTGGTTTCAGGAAACGTCGTCAAGGGTTGTCGCACCAATGGTTAATTATAAGGCGTGGCGTTTTTGTTTCAAGGTGTGGCGGCTGGGTGTGGCCGGAGGATGACGATTGGTGTCAGGTCACCACCCTGCCCTGCCGGGTTGTCGCGCATCGCTTCGGAAACCAGCGTGGCGTCCAGACCCGGGGAAGCGCCGACCACGGTGCAGCCAAAGATGTCATTGGCGTCAACCACCGCCACCGGACAGGAAAGCGCCTGCGCAAGGCGCCGGGCAACACCGTCCGGGTCTTTGGGTCCGAGGATGACGCACTCGTAAAACTCTTTCACACCCGAGGTGTGGGCGGCGTCAATCATCGCCGCCTGCTTGCCCGCAATGCGATAGAAGATGCCGCTGATACCGAAGAGTTTGCCGAAACCGCCGGCAAGGGCGGCGATAAGGATACGGGGTAAGCCAACCTCGTCAATGGCGCACTGCATTGAGTAGGGGCTGCGCAAGCCGATACCATAAGGCACCTTCTTGACAAACCGCCAGAGCAGGCGCGCCCAGATGCCGGGTTTTATCTCGGTTAGCGGAATCGCCCTGCCCTGGGTTGCGGCAACCGGGCTTTCGGCAATCGTCAGGATGTCACCGGGTTGCAGCAGGGCACCGGCATAGTGCTGGACTGCGGCAATTAAATCGTCGCCTTTGTTGAGGACATGGGTTTTCACCCGGATGCGCTCAACCGGACCACGGCTGGTCTGAATGATGGGCGGTTTTTCTTTTGGCACAATTGAATTTAGCAATCGCGGGCAGAAAATCAATTTTAAAACAGGGGTGGTTGCCGGAGTTTGCGGGCAACCGTTTTTTGACTTTTTCGCAGGTAAGATTTATACTCGGCTGTGGCTTCGGATTCAGACACATCGACCGTTACTTCGGGACGGTTTACCCGTCGGGTCGGGCTGTTTACTATCGGCACTTTGATTTCCCGGCTTTTGGGCGTGGCGCGGGAGTCGGTTTTTGCGTATCTGTTCGGTGCGGGAATGGCAACCGATGCGTTTAATGTTGCGTTCCGGATTCCAAACTTTCTGCGCGACCTGTTTGCCGAGAGTGCGCTTTCCGCAGCGTTTGTTCCGACCTTTGTTTCCCGGCGTCAAGCAGGCGATGAGCGGCGCACCTGGCGGTTTGCCGCCAATATGTTTAACACGATTGCGCTGTTTATCGGTTTACTGGTAATTTTAGGGATGATTTTTGCGCCCCAGGTGGTCCAGGTCATTGCCTGGGGTTTTCGCACCAACCCGGAAAAGTTAGCACTGACCACGACATTGACGAGGATAATGTTCCCGTTTCTGTTGTTTGTTGTCCTTGCTGCCTGGGCGATGGGCATTCTCAACGCCTGCGGTAGTTTTTTTATTCCGGCGAGCGCACCAGCCGCATTCAATCTCTTTTCTGCCCTATTGCCGATTGCCCTTTACGGATTTTTGCGGCAGCGCGGGGTTGAGCCGATAACCGGCATGGCTTATGGTGTCACCCTGGGCGCGGTCGCACAACTGGTGGTGCAGTTGCCGCGATTGCGCACTTTTGGTTTTCGTTATCAGCCGGTGCTGGACCTGAGGGATAGCGATTTGCACCAGGTGGTGCGGCGCTGGGTGCCGATGATTCTTGGTTTTGCCAGCTGGCAGGTGAACTTTTTGGTCAACACCCTGCTCTTGACATTTCTGCCCCAGGGTTCGGTCACCTGGGTGAGTTATGCCTACCGGATTCAGCATCTACCCGCCGGGCTGTTTGGCGTAGCGATTGGCACCGTGGCGCTTGCCGAGTACTCGGGGAGCGCGGCAACCGAAAGGTGCATTGTGCCGGCGCGGTTTAACCACGCCCTGAAACTGGCAGCGGTATTGACACTACCCGCGGGTGTGCTGCTTTTGGTGCTGGCGGTGCCGGTGGTAAGACTGGTTTATGAGCATGGCAGGTTTACACCTTTTGATACGATGCTCACGGCTCAGGCGCTGGCGCTTTATGCGCTCGGGGTTTTGCCTGCGGCGTTGACCCGCAACTGTGCCGCGGGGTTTTATGCGCTGGGCGATACCAAAACGCCGGCGCTGGTTGCGCTCGGCGTGGTCGCGGGCAACATTGTACTCAATCTAATCTTGATGCGATTTATCGGGTTTCGCTCTTTTCCCCTTGCCGCATCGTTCACCAGTTTTCTAAACTTTCTACTTCTATTTTACCTTCTAATGCGGCGCCAGCCTAATCTGGGTGACCGCACCCTTTTGGGGATGTTTTGCCGGACTTTGTTTGCAGCACTGATAGGCGGTGCGCTTGCTTTGGGCAGCCGTTTTGTCTACGAATCGTTTTTACCGATAAACCGGGTGGTGTTCCAACTGGTTGAGGTGATTATTACGGGTGGGTTCGGGCTAATTGGTTACTATTTGATGGCGCGGATTTTGCATATTGATGAGGTGAAGGAGGCGATTAAAAGTCTAATCCAGCGGGGCGGATGAAAGTTCCGGCTGTGGTAGGTTGTATACTTTAAAGTATAAACTTGGTAGAGCGGTATTTTGGGTTAAGGTGTTTATTATCAATGGGTTGAGCCGTTTTGGGCAACTTTTCCCTACCCAACCCCGGTACGGTCTCGGGGATGGTATGGGAAATTGCTTTTGTTGCGGTTCAACCGGCGACTTCAATAATTAAAACCGGTTTTACAAACGGCACTGCGGGTAGAGTTAAAACAGGGGCAAAAAGGTGCTAATATCCGTCAGGTATAATAATGGTTGATAATCGGATAATTTTATGTTAGAATTAAAGGGTATATGCCAGTTAGATATTTGAGTGAAACGAAGGTGAAAGCGCCCGCGCTTGTTGCCTGCTGGCCCGGGATGGGTCATGTGGGGATTCTCGCGGCGAGTTATCTGCGGATGAAGTTGAATGGTGTGCCGTATGCGGAGATTGATGCGACGCCCTATTTTTTACCCGATGCGATTGAGGTTACCGATGGCATTGGTACGATTCCAGCGCCACCAAGGCAGATGGTTTATCAGATTGCGGAGCCGCCACTTCTGGTGTTTGAGGGTGAGGCGCAGATTTCGGGTGAACCGGGTATTAAGATTGCCAGTGAACTTTTAGATGTTGCCCAGGAGGCGGGTGTGGGAACGGTTTATACCGGTGCGGCGTTTGCGATGCCGATGAGTTTTCGTCAGGCGGTAAAGGTGTACGGGGTTGCGACCGATGAGACACTGCGCAGCCGGTTTACGGCGTTAGGGGTTGAGCCGTTGAAGGAGGGCAGGGTTTCCGGGCTTAACGGGCTTTTGCTCGGGCTGGCAAAGTCAAGGGGTTTGAGCGCGGCTTCGTTTCTCGCGACAATTCCCCAGTATGCGATTGAAGCGCCGAATCCGAAGGCGTCCAAGGCGATTGTTCAGGTTTTTGAGCGGATTTTCAATACGACGGTGGATATGACCGAGATTGATGAACGGATTAATGAAACCGACCGGATGATGGGCGAGTTTGAACGCCGGGTCGCGGCGGCGATTGAGGCGCTGCGCCGTAATACCGAGGAGCGGTTTGCCGCTGAGGAAGGGGAAGGGGTTGAACACGGGGAAAGGCCCGAGCCCCATGAGCTGATGGCGCACATCGAGCGGCTTTTTGAAGAGGCGCAGCGCGACCGGAGTAAGATTCAGGAGTTGAAAGAGGAACTGGACCGCTGGGGACTTTTCTCGCTTTACGAAGACCGGTTTTTAGACCTTTTCAGTAAAAAAGAGAACCGCGAATAAACCGCAATTGATGATATAATGATGAGGGATACGATTGCGGTTCTTGACGAGTTTTTCTCAAAATACTTAGAGTGTGATTTTGGTAATGTGGCGCCAGGTCGGGTCTGGGTGATTCCTTCGGACCGGCGCGATGCCCGGGAAGAGCGGTATGACAACATCATTGCCCTCTGGCTGATTGCGAGCGGTAATCGGTGTGTCGTTTCGGTCCAGAGGGGTGTTGAGGAGGCGGTGAAAAGGGTTGTGAGCCGGCTGGCGCTGGGCGATTTTCGTACCCCTTACGGGCAGAAGGCGCTCTTGGAGGCGCTGGCGGGAAAGGTTAAAAAGCCGCAGGCGGTAACGGGCAATTCCGGACCGATATTTTTTGCCACGAGCGCCACTTTTCGGCGGATTCCGACGGGTAACTGCCGGCTTGTTAGCGAGGCGGATATTCCGGCATTGCAGGCGGTCGGGCTTTACGGCAAGTATCTTGATAAGAGTATTGCCGAGGGTACCTGTTTTGCCGCCTTTGTTGGTACCGAGCCGGTGGCGGTTGCCGGTACCTGGGATGTGCCCCATATGGCAGACCGGGTTGCGGATATCTGCGTGCCCGGAACGATTCCGGCCCGAAGAAGGGAAGGTTTTGGTAAGCAGGTTGTTGCATGCACTACTGAGGCGGTGCTGAAGAGTGGCCGGGTGCCAGTATATGTGACTTCAGATTTAAACTTTGCCTCAATCGCTACCGCTAAAGCGGTTGGTTATCAGCCTTACGGCTGGCAGTTTCGGGTTGAGGTTGTTCCGGAGTAAAAAAGGGGCGAAAGCCGGATGGTAATTTTCTGCTTGACAGGAATGGAGAAATTGGTAATTTCAGTTTGAGAACAGGCGGTACCGGCGATGAGATTCTTGAGCAAGACATCGATTGCCGGAAGGTGGGGATACATTATGAGAGGGAGAGAAGTTTTCGAAGGAGGAAGGCGATGAAGTCAAAGAAGAAGATCCGGAGAAAAAGGTCGGTGCGGCTGCGGGGTCATCCCGAGCCGGAAGCGGTTATAGAAGAAGACCAGTTTCTCAAGGAAGACGAGGAGTTGAACAGCGAATTCTTTGAGCTTGATGAGCCGGATAACTTCGACATCAATCTGCGACCGGATGACGAGACGGAATGGTGAACTGAATTGACCGGCGCCGGGGTTCAAGTTATCATATCATACGGGCCCGTAGCTCAGATGGTCAGAGCAACTGACTCATAATCAGTTGGTCGTCCGTTCGACCCGGACCGGGCCCACCACTTATAAAGGTGCCGACTTGACCGCAACTGAGGAGCAGATTTCCTGGAAGGTGCATCGGGCAAAGGAGATGCCGGTGCGCACGGTGCTGGTGGGTATTTTTATTATTGCCTTTCTCGTTTTCACCTTGCTGGCGTTTGGCTTTCTGCTGTTCGGGGTGGCGGTGGTTGTACTGTTCGGTGCCACACACACCTATTTTTTGCCGGTGCGCTATACGCTCTCTTCTCAGGGTGTGACGGTGGACAAAGGGATATTTTCCTACACCTATGAGTGGAGCCGGTTCCGGCGCTTCTTTCTTACAAGTGGCGGGGTTGTACTTTCACCTTTTCCGAAGCAAAACTTCCTGGACAACTTTCGCGGGGTGCATCTTCTGCTGCCGGCAGAAGCGACGCCAATCCTTGACTATCTAAAAAACCGGTTTGCCCGGGCTGATGATGTTTCTTGACTTTGGGTGTTGGCTGAATATGATGAGCGGATAAGATGAAACAGAAATCTGAGAAGATTCAAAAAGCGAAGGTACCACCCGCCAGTAAAACTCCAGCAATGCCCGAGTTGAAATTGACCAAAAAGAACTACGGGCTAATGGCGGCTGGTTTAGTAACGATTATTGCCGGTTTTATCACCTTGGCAGGAGGCTCGACAACGGTGGCGCCAATTCTCCTGGTTTTAGGCTATTGCGTACTTATGCCGCTGGCGTTGCTTTTGAAATGAAGCGGCGAATCCTTTCTGCAGGAGAGATTGGCACGCTGATTCGCAGTTTGACCGCCGAGGTGGCACGGAGCAACCAGGACCGGGGAGATTTGCTGCTGGTGGGAATTCAGCGCCGGGGCGTGCCTTTGGCACAGCGCATTGCGGTAGGCTTGGGCGGCGTACCGGTTGGTTCGATTGACATTACCCTTTACCGCGACGACCTGCAACTGGTTGCGGAGACACCAATAGTCCGGGGCTCAAACATCGAATTTGATATCAACGATAAAACGGTCGTTTTAGTGGATGATGTGATTTTTACCGGACGGACGGTACGGGCAGCGCTGACCGAGTTGCTCGATTTTGGCAGGCCCAGGGCGGTGCAACTTCTGGTGCTGATTGACCGGGGACATCGGGAACTGCCGATTCAGCCAGACTTTGTTGGGCGCCGGATTGAAACCCGGCGGGACGATATTGTTGACATCTATCTAAAAGAGACTGATGGCCGAGATGAGGTTGTGTTAATCCGGAAGGAGTAAATGGCAGGACTCAAGCATCTGCTCGGAATTGCCGAACTGACCGGAGATGATATTCTGGCGATACTGGAGCAGGCGCGCCGGTTTCGCGAGGTTCTGGATCGGCCGATTCCGATTGTGCCGGTATTGCGGGGCAAGACGATTGTCAATCTGTTCTTTGAGCCTTCGACCCGCACGATAACTTCATTTAACCTGGCAGCAAGCCGGCTTTCGGCGCAGTGTCTCAACTTTGCGGTGGGTGGTTCAGCGGTCAAAAAGGGCGAAAGTATCCTTGACACTGTTGCCAATATCGAGGCGATGCGGGTTGACGGAATTGTCATTCGCCACAGTGCGGCAGGTGTGCCTCATTTTCTGGCACGGCATGTCTCCTGTTTTGTCGTCAATGCCGGTGATGGTTGCCACGAGCATCCGACCCAGGCGTTGCTCGATGCATTTACGCTTATTGAACATTTTGGCACTCTAAAAGGGAAACGGGTGTTGATTGTGGGCGATATTGCCCATTCGCGGGTGGCACGGTCCAATATCCTGCTTTTGAACAAGTTAGGGGCGCAGGTTGCGGTGTGCGGTCCACCGACCCTTTTGCCCGCAGGCATTGAAGAAATGGGTTGTGAGGTTTTCTATCATCTGGACCGGATATTGTCCGAGGTGGATGTTGTCAATATGCTGCGGCTGCAGACCGAAAGGATGACGGCGAACTTTATCCCGAGTCTGCGTGAGTACCGGCGGTTTTACGGGTTGACCCGGGAACGGCTGGCGAAGATTAAGCCGGAAGCGGTTATCATGCATCCCGGACCGGTAAACTGGGGTGTGGAGATGGACTACGATGTGCGGGAGTTTTCCCAGACATTGATTATGAATCAGGTGAAGAACGGCGTAGCGGTGCGGATGGCGGTTTTCTACATCCTTGCTTTGAAGCGGGGCATCTTGAGTGAGGAGGCAAAATGAGCCGACGGCTTTTTACCGGTGGTCGGGTGATTGACCCGCTTAAAGGCACAATTAAGATTGCCGATGTTCTGGTTGAGGATGGCAGAATCAAGGCGGTGGGGAAAAATTTGCGTGCCGCCGATGCGGAAAAGATTGACTGCCGTAACCGATATCTGGCACCGGGCTTTATCGACCTGCACTGCCATCTGCGCCAGCCGGGTGAGGAGCAAAAGGAGAGTATCGCTTCCGGATGCCGGGCAGCATTTGCCGGTGGCTGGACCCAGATTTGTCCGATGCCCAATACGGTACCGCCGATTGATTCTGAGGCGCTGGTGCGATTTGAACTGGAGGCGGCACGGGCAGCAGATGCGGCGCGGGTTATTCCAGTGGGCTGTTGCACCAAGGGCCGGCAGGGTAAAGAGCTGGCGGAGCTGGGCGAGATGTGGCAGGCAGGAGCAAGGGCGATTTCTGATGACGGCTCCTGGGTGAGTGACGCTGGGTTGTTTCGCCGGATTCTCGAGTATGCCAAGACATTTGACTTACTGGTGATGTCCCATTGCGAGGTGCCAGAACTGGTGCCGGAACTGGCGGATGAAGGGGTTGTTAGTACCCGTCTGGGTTTGCACGGGGCGCCGGGTGTAGGTGAGGCGATTGCGGCGATGCGGGACATCCTTCTTGCCCACTGGACCAGGACCCGGCTCCACATCTGCCATGTTTCCAGTGCGGAGACGGTAGAAGTACTGCGCTGGGCAAAGGAGCGGGGTATTGCGGTGACCGCGGAAACCTGTCCCCACTATTTAGCCCTGACGGTTGACGCGCTCAACGGCTTTGAAGCCAATTACAAAGTTAATCCACCTTTACGGAGTGAGGCGGACCGAAAATCGCTCATTCGGGCAGTGGTTGATGGGACAATTGATGCGATTGCCACCGACCATGCACCGCACGCACCCGAGGACAAGGACAAGGAGTTTAGTAATGCGGCGAGCGGCATCATCGGATTTGAAACCGCTTTCAGTGTTCTTTACGAGACACTGGTTTTGAAAAAGGCGCTGACCCTGCCGGAACTGATTGCCCGGTTGACGGTTGTGCCGGCGCAGATTTTAGGGATTGAGCCGCCGCGGATTGCGCCAGAAGCGGAGGCGAACCTCGTTGTCCTTGACACCGAAGTATCCTGGGTCCTCAGCCGGGATAAGATTGTTTCCTGTTCCCATAATACCCCGTGGTTAGGAAAGAAGTTACGGGGGCGGGTCATAGCAACCCTGCTCGGAGAAAGTTTTAGAGTAAACCAGTAATACAGTTAGAGTGCGGCAGCGCATAAGTTAGATGGTGCGAAAATTGGGCTTCCTAAATTTGGCAGTAATCCATTTTAGTGCGCTCAGTGCTTTCTGCTCTTCTATTCTTGTTTTTAGTGTTGCGTCGGGTGCGGAAAGGGTCCTGGAAGCGCGGTACACAACAACCCGGCCGGTTATTGATGGTGTGATTGAAGAGGTTTGGGCAAGGGCGGATTCGGCTTATGGGTTTATTCAACAGCGACCCGAGGCGGGAAAACCGGCAAGCGAAGCGACAACGGTTTATCTACTTTATGACGACGACAACCTGTATGTGGCGTTTCGGTGTGCGGTTTCGGATATCACCCAGGTTCACGACCGGTTGAGTGAAGATGCCGATGGTGTGCGTTTGCTCCTGGACACATTTCGAGACCGAACCACCTGTTACAGTTTTAGCGTCGGTTTCAACGGCGTGGAGTCAAGTTACCGGGGAATTGCGGATGGTTCGGTGTTTGAATCCTGGGAAGGGGTGTGGTGGTCTGCGGTCCAGCGTTTTCCCTGGGGTTATGGCGTGGAAATGGTGATTCCATTTAAGACGCTGCGCTATTATCCGGATGCGGATGAGTGGGGGATTGACTTTGCCCGGCGGCTGGTTGGGGAAAATGAGATGGCTTTCTGGGCAGAGCATGAGCGGACCGGATTCAAGGTGTCGCGGATGGGGCGGCTCAAGGGAATCAAACCAGGCCGCCGTGGGTTGCATCTGGAACTGTATCCGGTTGGTCTGTTGCGTCAGGAGAAGGCCGGTCAGGATGAAACGGGCTGGCAAGACCGGGTGCAAGGGGCGGTTGGTTTTGACGGCGCCTACTTCCCGACACCAAGCGCCAATATTCAGTTGACAGCGTTTCCCGATTTTGCGCAGATTGAAGCCGACCCTTATCAGGTGAACCTTTCCCGGTACGAGTTGTGGCTCAGTGAGCGCCGGCCCTTTTTTACCGAGGCGGTAGAAACTTTTGGTGGGAGCAGTCAGCCGATAAAACTGTTTTACTCCCGGCGGATTGGAAAACCGCTATCAAGTGGCGCGGTGGTGCCGATTTTAGGAGGGGTCAAGTACACCGACCGGGTCGCTTCAGGGCAAATCGGTGCCCTCGCTGCGGTTACCGGGAAATGTCAGGATGAACCGGTGAGTCTGTTCTCAGTTCTGGCGCTCCGGCGCCAAATTTTAGGCAACTCCGAGGTCGGTCTGCTCTATGCGGGTAAAGACAACCCGGTTTATTCCAATCATGGTGGGGCAATTGACGGTATCTTCCGCAAGGGCGGCTTTAATAGCCGAATTTTCTTTGCCGGCAGTCAATGGGGAGACAGTGTGGACTGGGCGCTCTCGACCGAACTCGGGTTTCAGTCGCCCTCGCTTATCAGCCAGTTTACCTACCGGCAGATTCAGCCCGAGTTCGATATGAATGGACCGGGTTATACTACTTGGCGCGGACAGTATTTGAGCGCCTATGCCGGTCCGGCTTTTTACAATCGGGGTGTACTGATTTCCGCAACCCTCATACCCGGGATAGAGATTCAGCGGGAATGGGGTGATTCAGACCCCGGTTTTGCCGGGATTGGGTTTGTCAACTGGGAGAGTCAGTTTAAGAACAACCACTACGCCGGGTGCTGGGTTGGTTTTGGGCGGTGCCGGGATATGGGGCTCTGGTATCATCGGTCTTATTTCGGTGGTTACGCCGGTACCGATGAGACAAAACCGGTCAGCGTTTCGCTCTGGGGCAATTATGAGAGCAGGGCGGCAAACTATCGCCGGGGAATACTTGCGCCAGCAGCACAAGGGGGCATAAGGATTAACATGCGGATTGGCGACCGGCTGGCAATAGGTCTGGAGAATTCGGTTGTTGTTGAGGCGGACAGTGCGAGCAAGGTGAACTTCCCGCAGGATGTGACGGTCATTTTACGCCCATCTGCTGATTACAGTCTTTCTGCTAAGTCGTCACTGCGTCTCAGTGGCGAACTGGTGCGGGGTTACGATAGTCAATCGGCGCAGTACTGGAACAACTGGACGCTTTTCGGACTCTACACCTGGCAGTTCCGGCCCCGCTCCCATTTTTACTTTGCGGTAAATTGGAGCCGGGATGCGGCTGGTGGCTTAAAGTTAATTCAGGTGGTCAAAATCCGTTATCTCTTCAATATCTAAAAAGTAAAGGGGGATGGTAAAACCATCCCCCGATGTTTAGAGGTGTCGTTTTAGCGTCGGAATGTACCGAACTTGCCGGTGTGGCGGATGTCGTGCCGGAACATCGGCCAGGCACTTGGCATCAGATAACCACTATTGCGACCGGCAACCGCAAAGATGCCCCGGGTGGTGGCGATGTAGATGATGCCGTACTGGTCAAGCACGGGCGAAGGGAAGATGTCGATGAAGAGATTCCGGGGTTTAGAACCGGAGCCTTTACGGTCGGTCGAAAAGGTCAAGGTTGTTTCCCACAGTTTGGCGCCGTTGGAGATGTTGATGGCGCACAGTTTCTCGGTTGTGGTATCGGCAGCGCCGGCAATGTAGAGGACACCATCCGCGGTTAGTACCGGGGTACTGCTTAATGAAGCATTGGGCCAAACTTCGCAATCCCACTCAAAGTTACCGGAAGAATTTAGTTTGTAGACCCGGCCGTTCTCGCAGCCGAAATAGATATTGCCGTCAATGTCAATGACCGGTGACGAGTTGATGTCGTTGTACTCACCTGGTACATGGTAGGTCCAGCGCCAGTTACCATCGGATGTAAGCGAAATCAGGTCGCCCTGGTCGGTGCCGATATAGATATTGCCGTTCTGGTCAACCGCGGGTGACGATGTGACGCCGGCGTCAATCAGGTACTGCCAGGACAGTGTGCCGCCCGCCGTAACACAAGTAACATAACCGGAGTCGTCCACAACCACAACACGACCATCGGGCAGAATAACCGGCGAAGAGTTGACATCGGTGGGTAAGGCGTAGTTCCAGAGTTCGGTCCAGGAGTTGCCGTTGTCCTGTAGTTTGCGCAGGGTTTTGTCTTCACCGGCGATGTAGATTGAGTTGCCATCGACCGCGGCGGAACCGGAGAAGGCGTTCTGCGTCAAGGTGTCCGGAAATCCCCACTTGATGTTACCGCTCGTGTTGAAGGCGTAGAATCTTCCATTTTCGTTTCCGATATAGATTGTGCCATCACTGCCGATTGCGGGTGAAGAGAGAAACTCCTCCCAGGTGCCAACACCTTCCGCCGAGACAAACAGGGTTTCAGCCTGATACGGGTCGTAGGCATAAAGCCGCTCATCAGTGCCACCAACAATCAATGCGGGCCGAGTTTCACTGCCCCGCGCCGCATAACTGAAGGCGGGTGAGGAGACAAACTCTTCACCCGGTAAACCCCACAAAAGTGCGCCTTCACCAACCACAGTAAACGACTTGACAGCCGATGTTTCAGACACAAGCCCGAGTGAGTCCTGAGCAATTGCCCGGATTTGATAGGTGCCGGTTTGGCTGTAGCGAACCGAATCCATTCCGATGCCACCGCTGGGCAGGAACGGCGTCCACTCTGATTCTCGGCCATCACCCCAGATAAACTTATAACGCACCCGGTCGCCTTGCGGGTCGATGGTGCGAGCGTAAAATCGGTAATAAGGACCGCTGGCGATACCCCGGTTTGGTCCACTGACTACCGGTGCCGGCGGCGCGGTGTTTGTCTGCAGCGCGATGAAAACCTTCACCGGTGAAGTGTCGGATATAAGACCGGTTTTATCCCAGGCGACACAGCGGATATTTTTTACCCCGCGATAAAAATATCTTACGGAATCGGTCACCGTATCACCGGACGCAACAAGCGGGCTCAAAAGTGAGGTCTGCCCTTCGTCCCAGAGAAACTTTATCTTTACCGAGTCACCATTCGGGTCGATTGCCACCGCCTTAAACACCTGCCATTCACCCACCCAGCCCGAATCAGGACCGATTGGCGCACCGACTACCGGTGGCAGATTTTCACCAAGAACAACATTCACAACCAAGGTATCACTCCACTCCGCGCTGAAGTTTCCCTTGTCGTCTTTGGCGCGCACCCGCACCGGGTAGGTTCCGACCGCCTCCCACAGATGAGTGGCATAAACCGTGTCACCGGATGGCACAAGGGCTGAAGTGTCAAACTTCCCATCACCCCAGTCCCAGATGTAGAGCACCCGGTCACGATTGGGGTCGGTGGTAACCGAGTGATAAGTTGCGCTGTCCCCGAGGGTGACGAGGGTATTGCCAATTGGTTTTGCAGGTATCTGCGGTGGTTTGTTGCGGCAGCCAACTCCGAGGGCGACAACCATAATCAGAATTGCTGCCAGAACTAACCTTTTTCCCATGTATCCTCCTTTTTGTTATTATAAAATGTTTACTATCATTATGTCAAGGAGAGTTGTTTTCCTGATTTGGGCTTTTGACCTCAACATAGATGTTGCGTTCCACCCGGTTAAGGTATTGCCGTAGGCGCTCGGCAAAGGTCTGTTCATAGAGATAGTTGCGAATCGCATCCTGGACTTCAAGAAATGATAGGATACGGGTAGGTTCTTTGGCGAGAATTTTGATGATGTGAAACCCATGTTCGGAAAGTACCGGTTCGCTGACCGCACCAGAGTCCAGTTGACTGATTACCTGGTCAAAAGGCGGCATCAATCCATCAATGTAAAAGGTCCCGAGGTAGCCTCCTTGTTTACCGGTTTCGGGGTCATCGGAGTAGCGGCGGGCAAGGGATTCAAACGGGACATCCTGTTTGAGCATACTTTTTATCTTACGCGCGGTCGCAAGGGCACGCAGGGTGTCGCTGCGGGTGATGGGTACCGCGATTAAGATTGAACGAAAACGGAGCCGGTTTTTACTTCTTTCGGTTAATTGAGCAATGCAGTAGCCAGTACGGATGCGAAAGGGCGGAGAAATCTGCCCGGGTTTTAACTGATTAAGGACCAGTTTAAACTCCCAGGGTATGGCATTGGTGTCTTGCCAGCCCCAATCGCCGCCACGGCTGGCGGTTTTTTTGTCATCCGAGAAGGAGCGGGCAAGGGTGGCAAAGTCGCCGCCTTTTGCAAGGAGGGTCAATATGTCCTGGGCACGCTGGCCAGCGGCCGCTTCGGCAGAATCGGATGGTTTTGGAGCAATGAGGATGTGACTCAGTTCTACCCTGCCGGGAACACGGGCAATTGAGTCTTTATGCGTGTTGTAGAACTGTTCGGCTTCGGCGGGCGAGATGTAAATCTGGGTCAGTCCTTCTTTTTCAAGCAGTTTGCGGGCAAGGAGGTTACGGCGGACCTCTTTGCCGATTCGGTCGCGAAGCTGTTTTTCGGTTAGACCTTCGGCGGCGAGGGTCTGCCGAAAATCTTCTTCCGAAGCGAATCGTTGCTTTAACGAGTTAAGGTTTTCCCCAACTTCGGCGGCAACCTCTTCACGGGTGACATCAATCGACTCCTGTTCTGCCTGTTCGGAGAGGAGCGCTTCATCAATCAACCGGCGGAGGACGCCGTTCCGGAGTGTACTGTCATCGGTAACAGTGTCGCCGCTCATAAGTCGCAGGTAGGTCATCAGTTGTAGAACTTCGCTTTCGAGGATGATTTTATTGCCAACGATGGCGGCGATGCGGTCAGCACTGCCGGCAAAGGCAGCGCCGTCGAAAAGCGAAAGTAGCAAGAGTAAAAGAGAAGCCAGACCGCGACGGGACCGAAACATTGACTGTTAGCGCCGGCTGTACTCTTCCGGTTTCAGAGTGATTTTTGCCTTCTCCCGGAGGCTGTTGAGAAGACTGTCCAGAGTGGTACGCCGTTGCTCACTCTTTAACGCTTCCGAAATGTAGTACTGGGTAATTTCGTTAAAACTGGGATTTTCATTGATTTTTTTCTTCTCTAACACTTTGACAATCTGGTAGCCGAGCGGGGTGGCAATAACTGGCGACACCTCTCCCGGGTTAAGGGCAAATACCTTTTCTTCATCGCGCAGGCTCCAGCCCAGCGACATACCGACGCCGCGCGTTGGGTAACCGGGGATGTTGAGCGCGGTGGTGTCCATAGAGCGTTCGCGCGTCAGACGGACAAAATCGGCGCCCTGTTTAAGTTCGCTTAAGGTCTGTTCGGCGGTGATGGAGTCGGGCAACACCATCAGCATCAACTTTAAACCGAGGGTAAAATCGGTGCGGTGCTCTTGAAAGTATGCGGAGATTTGCTCGGGCGTGGGTTCGATTGATTCCGCAATCCGGGAGGCGAGTTCGTTGGCTAAAAACATCCGTTCCATCCAGGCAAGGCCCGAAGCAACCTTTTCGTCTTTTAGATAACCCCGGCGCACCGCCTCCTCGGCAAGCAAGGCGATTGAGGTCATCCGGTCAAGGATTTTGGGTAAGTTGCTGGGTGAAACCTGAGCCCGCAGTTGTTCGGCGACATAGTCCACCTGGGGTGCAGTGATTTGGTCACGGTTGACTTGGGCGACGACCTTGCCTTTGGGAGGATGTAATCCAGATGGACTATTGGTGCAATTTAGAAGAAGCACAATTAAAATAAAACAAATTGTCAACAGGTTTTTCATCGTTCACTCCTTTGTTTGCTTTTCTTTATGCTTTTGGGCAATTTCGGCGGCGACCCTTTTGAGTACGCCCTGGTTGACACTGATTTTTGCCCGAGAGCGGAGCTGGGCGAGATACTCCTGATACCGGGCGGTGCGTTGTTCCAGGATTAAGTTGTTGCGGATGAGCGGGGCAACCAGAGCGAAATCTTCTCCCGGATAACGGTCGCGGTGATTCTGATAGTAGTTATAGACATCAGAGTCCGAAACCTGAATCTTACTGGTTATCATACGGTTATAAAGAGTTTCGTAAAGCAGTTTACGCCGTCGGCGCTCAATTTGTTCTTTGACCTTTGGTGTTTGGTCAAGACGACGCTGCAAGCCGTCTTCGTACATCAGGTCGTCTTCAATTGCCCGCTTAATCGCATAGGTGCGGATGGCGGTGTCCAAACCGGCTGGAAAGCGGCGTGCGATGTGCAATAGCCGCCCCACTTTGACATACTTACTTGAATCCCGCACTGCAACCCACACCTCTTTTTCCGCCTCGGTGATTGAATCGACCGGTTTGTAGAATACAGATAAGCCCTGGGGGTTGTAAACAAGGCGTGCTCTTAACCGGGTAACATACTCATTTGCCGCCTTGCGCTGTCGGGAGATTTTAATCTGCTCTTCAAGTTGCTGCTTCGCCTCGCCAAATGGTGGAAGGGGTGGGTCGGTTGGACCCCGGTCCAGCAAAAGGACAATCTGATAAGTGGAGTCAAAAAAAATCGGTTTGGTGTACTCGCCCGGTTGCAGTGCCATAACCGCGCTGCGCATCGGCTCCTCAATATAGTAAACGGGAATCGTACCAACATCGCCCGCGCGGGTGCGGCTCGGGTGTATTGAATGACGGACCGCGAGGCTTTCAAATTGGGCACCGCTTTGCAGTTCCCGGTAAAGACGTTGAGCAACAGTTTCCTCTTTTACGACGATGACCCGACAATGAACCTGAACGCTCAACAAATTGTAAGTTTGCTGTAACTCCTGGGCGCGAACCGGTGGACTGGAGCGAGCGATATCAGAAAAAAGTTCAGAAATTACCAGACCCTTCTTTTCCAGTTCTAAGGGATAGGCGATGGCGGAGTCCAGACCCAGGCGTATCGCCTCCTGAACGAACAGCTCCTGATTTATTAATCCCTCGAGACACTCCTGAACCGCAATGGACTCTTTTCCCGGCTCAATCGATTGTGGCACAGAACTGATAAGGGCGGACTTTCTTATTGAAATATTGTCTACCCGAGCAACTACCGGGTCGGCACTGCTACAGGAGCCGGAGAGGAAAGTTAAAATTAGTGCGAACAAAATAGCGATGGGGCGCATCAAACAAACATTACCGGCAATCGGCTTAAAGTCAAGATAAAAAACAGGGGGATGGAAACCATCCCCCTGCGCGTGTAGGAGCAAATAATTATGTGCCCTACTTTTTACCGGTGTTGTACTCGTCTTTTTGCCACTTGGGCCAGGGCGCGCCCTGCATTAGGGTGCCGTCTGTGGGACCGATGACACAGTACATATAGTTACTACCGACGACGATGATATCACCGGTTGGACCAACCGCAAGGCTCGGGTAGCTTTCTTCAAGCAGACGGCGCGGCCGATGCGTCCTGCTTCGCCCTGCAACCTGTGTATAGCAGTCAGCAACCCACTTGAGGTCTCCGGTTGCCTGGTCCAGCGCCCACAGTTGGTCCTCATCATCCATAAAATAGAGGTAGCCGTTGGCAGCAAGGAGCGGGGAGCCGATGATTTCGTTTGTTGTGTGCTGCTGGCTCCAGCCTTCGTTGCCGTTAGCGGGCTGGAGGGCAACAACCTTACCACCACTGGTGGCGACAAACAGATACGATGGGCTTAAAACCAGCCCGGCAATTCCTGCCGGGTCAACAAGTTTTTCCCACTTCTTGGAGCCGTCTTCGTTTATCGCATAAACATAACCGGAGTCGTCACCAACATAGATGACACCGTCGTCACCCATTACCGGTGAACCCAGAGCAGAGTTCAGACGAAGCGTGCAGACCCATGCCGGGCTCTGGATATTCGGTTCCATCTTATAAACTGTTCCGTTGTCGAGCGCGACCAAAACATAGCCGGAACGGTCAATGACCGGTGCACCAACAACACTCGCCGGCAGTTTGTAGGCACCAAGACGATTACAGGCACTGCCCGCATCCTGGAGGTAATATAAGGTGTCGTTGGCATCGGATACGATGTAGATGTTATTGCCGTTGATTGCCGGTGTACCCCAGCCGTGCTCAGTGGTGTCGGGCTGCCATTTCCACGCCTGACTCAGACCGCTGGCTTCCAGTGCATAAAGGTAGCCGTCGTCGCTTCCGATGATAATGTGTGCCAGGTTTGCACAGTAGGCAGGATTGCCCTGGAAGATGTAAGATTCCGGGTCCGGTTTACTGCTGTTTGCCGAATTCTTTTTTCTGCCGTCACCGTATTTGACCGAGTAGAAGTAACCGTCATCGCAGTAGGTGTAAATCAATGTGTCGACACCGCTAATGACCACCGCCGGTGATGCGATGGGTGGTTCTGAGTCTCCGCTAACTGTCCCGGCGAAGTACCAGCGGACGCGTCCCTGGGCAACAACGGTAATCACGGTTGATTCCGGGGCGCACTCTGAGCGCTTTTTATCCCGGGCTTTTACCTTTACCGTAAAGTTGCCAGTGTCGTCGTATTGGTGAGTATAGGAAAGTGTTTCCCCAGAAGCGACAAATGTGCCAACCCATCCCTTGGAACCGTCGCCGAAGTCGAAATAAAACTCAATCGAATCGCCTTCTGGGTCGGTGGCGCTGGCGATGAACTCCTGGTCAACCTTCTTCGGGACTAAGTTTGGTACCCAGAACCAGAGGTTTTCCGGTGGGTTGTTGGGCAGCACGCGAATCTGTTTTGCCTCAGACCATTCCGAGATTTTTGTCGGGTCTTCGTCAAGATAGGCAGCGACTTTGTAGCTGAATGTTCCGACCTGGGTCCATTTTGGAGTGATGACAACGGTGTCACCACTTGGCGACACATCGGAGGTGTCCATTTTGCCATCAGGCTGACCGAGGTCAACGATGAACCGGACATCTTTGTTCCCGGAAACAGATGTGAACACCCGGATTGAGGTCGTGGCGTTGACCCAGGTTGATTCCGGTGAATAGGAGATTATCGGCGTTGAGGGTGCCTTGGACTTGCCAAGAACAACATTCACAACCAAGGTATCACTCCACTCCGCGCTGAAGTTTCCCTTGTCGTCTTTGGCGCGCACCCGCACCGGGTAGGTTCCGACCGCCTCCCACAGATGAGTGGCATAAACCGTGTCACCGGATGGCACAAGGGCTGAAGTGTCAAACTTCCCATCACCCCAGTCCCAGATGTAGAGCACCCGGTCACGATTGGGGTCGGTGGTAACCGAGTGATAAGTTGCGCTGTCCCCGAGGGTGACGAGGGTATTGCCAATTGGTTTTGCAGGTATCTGCGGTGGTTTGTTGCGGCAGCCAACTCCGAGGGCGACAACCATAATCAGAATTGCTGCCAGAACTAACCTTTTTCCCATGTATCCTCCTTTTTGTTATTATAAAATGTTTACTATCATTATGTCAAGGAGAGTTGTTTTCCTGATTTGGGCTTTTGACCTCAACATAGATGTTGCGTTCCACCCGGTTAAGGTATTGCCGTAGGCGCTCGGCAAAGGTCTGTTCATAGAGATAGTTGCGAATCGCATCCTGGACTTCAAGAAATGATAGGATACGGGTAGGTTCTTTGGCGAGAATTTTGATGATGTGAAACCCATGTTCGGAAAGTACCGGTTCGCTGACCGCACCAGAGTCCAGTTGACTGATTACCTGGTCAAAAGGCGGCATCAATCCATCAATGTAAAAGGTCCCGAGGTAGCCTCCTTGTTTACCGGTTTCGGGGTCATCGGAGTAGCGGCGGGCAAGGGATTCAAACGGGACATCCTGTTTGAGCATACTTTTTATCTTACGCGCGGTCGCAAGGGCACGCAGGGTGTCGCTGCGGGTGATGGGTACCGCGATTAAGATTGAACGAAAACGGAGCCGGTTTTTACTTCTTTCGGTTAATTGAGCAATGCAGTAGCCAGTACGGATGCGAAAGGGCGGAGAAATCTGCCCGGGTTTTAACTGATTAAGGACCAGTTTAAACTCCCAGGGTATGGCATTGGTGTCTTGCCAGCCCCAATCGCCGCCACGGCTGGCGGTTTTTTTGTCATCCGAGAAGGAGCGGGCAAGGGTGGCAAAGTCGCCGCCTTTTGCAAGGAGGGTCAATATGTCCTGGGCACGCTGGCCAGCGGCCGCTTCGGCAGAATCGGATGGTTTTGGAGCAATGAGGATGTGACTCAGTTCTACCCTGCCGGGAACACGGGCAATTGAGTCTTTATGCGTGTTGTAGAACTGTTCGGCTTCGGCGGGCGAGATGTAAATCTGGGTCAGTCCTTCTTTTTCAAGCAGTTTGCGGGCAAGGAGGTTACGGCGGACCTCTTTGCCGATTCGGTCGCGAAGCTGTTTTTCGGTTAGACCTTCGGCGGCGAGGGTCTGCCGAAAATCTTCTTCCGAAGCGAATCGTTGCTTTAACGAGTTAAGGTTTTCCCCAACTTCGGCGGCAACCTCTTCACGGGTGACATCAATCGACTCCTGTTCTGCCTGTTCGGAGAGGAGCGCTTCATCAATCAACCGGCGGAGGACGCCGTTCCGGAGTGTACTGTCATCGGTAACAGTGTCGCCGCTCATAAGTCGCAGGTAGGTCATCAGTTGTAGAACTTCGCTTTCGAGGATGATTTTATTGCCAACGATGGCGGCGATGCGGTCAGCACTGCCGGCAAAGGCAGCGCCGTCGAAAAGCGAAAGTAGCAAGAGTAAAAGAGAAGCCAGACCGCGACGGGACCGAAACATTGACTGTTAGCGCCGGCTGTACTCTTCCGGTTTCAGAGTGATTTTTGCCTTCTCCCGGAGGCTGTTGAGAAGACTGTCCAGAGTGGTACGCCGTTGCTCACTCTTTAACGCTTCCGAAATGTAGTACTGGGTAATTTCGTTAAAACTGGGATTTTCATTGATTTTTTTCTTCTCTAACACTTTGACAATCTGGTAGCCGAGCGGGGTGGCAATAACTGGCGACACCTCTCCCGGGTTAAGGGCAAATACCTTTTCTTCATCGCGCAGGCTCCAGCCCAGCGACATACCGACGCCGCGCGTTGGGTAACCGGGGATGTTGAGCGCGGTGGTGTCCATAGAGCGTTCGCGCGTCAGACGGACAAAATCGGCGCCCTGTTTAAGTTCGCTTAAGGTCTGTTCGGCGGTGATGGAGTCGGGCAACACCATCAGCATCAACTTTAAACCGAGGGTAAAATCGGTGCGGTGCTCTTGAAAGTATGCGGAGATTTGCTCGGGCGTGGGTTCGATTGATTCCGCAATCCGGGAGGCGAGTTCGTTGGCTAAAAACATCCGTTCCATCCAGGCAAGGCCCGAAGCAACCTTTTCGTCTTTTAGATAACCCCGGCGCACCGCCTCCTCGGCAAGCAAGGCGATTGAGGTCATCCGGTCAAGGATTTTGGGTAAGTTGCTGGGTGAAACCTGAGCCCGCAGTTGTTCGGCGACATAGTCCACCTGGGGTGCAGTGATTTGGTCACGGTTGACTTGGGCGACGACCTTGCCTTTGGGAGGATGTAATCCAGATGGACTATTGGTGCAATTTAGAAGAAGCACAATTAAAATAAAACAAATTGTCAACAGGTTTTTCATCGTTCACTCCTTTGTTTGCTTTTCTTTATGCTTTTGGGCAATTTCGGCGGCGACCCTTTTGAGTACGCCCTGGTTGACACTGATTTTTGCCCGAGAGCGGAGCTGGGCGAGATACTCCTGATACCGGGCGGTGCGTTGTTCCAGGATTAAGTTGTTGCGGATGAGCGGGGCAACCAGAGCGAAATCTTCTCCCGGATAACGGTCGCGGTGATTCTGATAGTAGTTATAGACATCAGAGTCCGAAACCTGAATCTTACTGGTTATCATACGGTTATAAAGAGTTTCGTAAAGCAGTTTACGCCGTCGGCGCTCAATTTGTTCTTTGACCTTTGGTGTTTGGTCAAGACGACGCTGCAAGCCGTCTTCGTACATCAGGTCGTCTTCAATTGCCCGCTTAATCGCATAGGTGCGGATGGCGGTGTCCAAACCGGCTGGAAAGCGGCGTGCGATGTGCAATAGCCGCCCCACTTTGACATACTTACTTGAATCCCGCACTGCAACCCACACCTCTTTTTCCGCCTCGGTGATTGAATCGACCGGTTTGTAGAATACAGATAAGCCCTGGGGGTTGTAAACAAGGCGTGCTCTTAACCGGGTAACATACTCATTTGCCGCCTTGCGCTGTCGGGAGATTTTAATCTGCTCTTCAAGTTGCTGCTTCGCCTCGCCAAATGGTGGAAGGGGTGGGTCGGTTGGACCCCGGTCCAGCAAAAGGACAATCTGATAAGTGGAGTCAAAAAAAATCGGTTTGGTGTACTCGCCCGGTTGCAGTGCCATAACCGCGCTGCGCATCGGCTCCTCAATATAGTAAACGGGAATCGTACCAACATCGCCCGCGCGGGTGCGGCTCGGGTGTATTGAATGACGGACCGCGAGGCTTTCAAATTGGGCACCGCTTTGCAGTTCCCGGTAAAGACGTTGAGCAACAGTTTCCTCTTTTACGACGATGACCCGACAATGAACCTGAACGCTCAACAAATTGTAAGTTTGCTGTAACTCCTGGGCGCGAACCGGTGGACTGGAGCGAGCGATATCAGAAAAAAGTTCAGAAATTACCAGACCCTTCTTTTCCAGTTCTAAGGGATAGGCGATGGCGGAGTCCAGACCCAGGCGTATCGCCTCCTGAACGAACAGCTCCTGATTTATTAATCCCTCGAGACACTCCTGAACCGCAATGGACTCTTTTCCCGGCTCAATCGATTGTGGCACAGAACTGATAAGGGCGGACTTTCTTATTGAAATATTGTCTACCCGAGCAACTACCGGGTCGGCACTGCTACAGGAGCCGGAGAGGAAAGTTAAAATTAGTGCGAACAAAATAGCGATGGGGCGCATCAAACAAACATTACCGGCAATCGGCTTAAAGTCAAGATAAAAAACAGGGGGATGGAAACCATCCCCCTGCGCGTGTAGGAGCAAATAATTATGTGCCCTACTTTTTACCGGTGTTGTACTCGTCTTTTTGCCACTTGGGCCAGGGCGCGCCCTGCATTAGGGTGCCGTCTGTGGGACCGATGACACAGTACATATAGTTACTACCGACGACGATGATATCACCGGTTGGACCAACCGCAAGGCTCGGGTAGCTTTCTTCAAGCAGACGGCGCGGCCGATGCGTCCTGCTTCGCCCTGCAACCTGTGTATAGCAGTCAGCAACCCACTTGAGGTCTCCGGTTGCCTGGTCCAGCGCCCACAGTTGGTCCTCATCATCCATAAAATAGAGGTAGCCGTTGGCAGCAAGGAGCGGGGAGCCGATGATTTCGTTTGTTGTGTGCTGCTGGCTCCAGCCTTCGTTGCCGTTAGCGGGCTGGAGGGCAACAACCTTACCACCACTGGTGGCGACAAACAGATACGATGGGCTTAAAACCAGCCCGGCAATTCCTGCCGGGTCAACAAGTTTTTCCCACTTCTTGGAGCCGTCTTCGTTTATCGCATAAACATAACCGGAGTCGTCACCAACATAGATGACACCGTCGTCACCCATTACCGGTGAACCCAGAGCAGAGTTCAGACGAAGCGTGCAGACCCATGCCGGGCTCTGGATATTCGGTTCCATCTTATAAACTGTTCCGTTGTCGAGCGCGACCAAAACATAGCCGGAACGGTCAATGACCGGTGCACCAACAACACTCGCCGGCAGTTTGTAGGCACCAAGACGATTACAGGCACTGCCCGCATCCTGGAGGTAATATAAGGTGTCGTTGGCATCGGATACGATGTAGATGTTATTGCCGTTGATTGCCGGTGTACCCCAGCCGTGCTCAGTGGTGTCGGGCTGCCATTTCCACGCCTGACTCAGACCGCTGGCTTCCAGTGCATAAAGGTAGCCGTCGTCGCTTCCGATGATAATGTGTGCCAGGTTTGCACAGTAGGCAGGATTGCCCTGGAAGATGTAAGATTCCGGGTCCGGTTTACTGCTGTTTGCCGAATTCTTTTTTCTGCCGTCACCGTATTTGACCGAGTAGAAGTAACCGTCATCGCAGTAGGTGTAAATCAATGTGTCGACACCGCTAATGACCACCGCCGGTGATGCGATGGGTGGTTCTGAGTCTCCGCTAACTGTCCCGGCGAAGTACCAGCGGACGCGTCCCTGGGCAACAACGGTAATCACGGTTGATTCCGGGGCGCACTCTGAGCGCTTTTTATCCCGGGCTTTTACCTTTACCGTAAAGTTGCCAGTGTCGTCGTATTGGTGAGTATAGGAAAGTGTTTCCCCAGAAGCGACAAATGTGCCAACCCATCCCTTGGAACCGTCGCCGAAGTCGAAATAAAACTCAATCGAATCGCCTTCTGGGTCGGTGGCGCTGGCGATGAACTCCTGGTCAACCTTCTTCGGGACTAAGTTTGGTACCCAGAACCAGAGGTTTTCCGGTGGGTTGTTGGGCAGCACGCGAATCTGTTTTGCCTCAGACCATTCCGAGATTTTTGTCGGGTCTTCGTCAAGATAGGCAGCGACTTTGTAGCTGAATGTTCCGACCTGGGTCCATTTTGGAGTGATGACAACGGTGTCACCACTTGGCGACACATCGGAGGTGTCCATTTTGCCATCAGGCTGACCGAGGTCAACGATGAACCGGACATCTTTGTTCCCGGAAACAGATGTGAACACCCGGATTGAGGTCGTGGCGTTGACCCAGGTTGATTCCGGTGAATAGGAGATTATCGGCGTTGAGGGTGCCTTGGACTTGGGGCAGCCAAGGGATATGAGTCCCACGAATGCCGCAACCAAAGCGACTAGACCGAAACTTCTTTTCATAACATTTCCTCCCTTTTCATTTTTTGTTTATTATCTTGTTACAACTGGTCCGTGGAAATAGCCAATTTCCGGATAACGGCAGAAACCGCCTTTACCGTCTTCAAAGTAGAAGTAATAGTTGTGGAACGCGCCCGGATATAGCCGGGTTTGGTACCGGTAGAGACCAGTGTGGGGTTTACCGCCGACCAGACGCATCTCAAAGGGTTTACCATTTATATAGATTTCGGCTCGAGCCGGTGGGTCGTTGTTCGGGTCCCGGTATTCTACATAGTAGGTAAAAACGGTATTGGGATAGCCGGCAGCGGGTTCAACCTTTTCACCCATCAAAGCGGGCGAGCGATTTTCCAGTTCACCAACTTTTGGTCCGAAGATGACGCCGTGCTTTGGGTGAAGCACGCAGGAGCCGCAGTCGTCAATGCCTACAAAGTAGTACACATGGTTACCCGGGGTTAAAGTGGTTTTGTAGTAATAGATTCCAGCAGCGGGTGTACCCTGAAGTAGTGCCATATCGTAGGGTATCCCGTCAATTACTACGCGCACCGCCTTTGGGTTTTTGCCGTCTTTATCGAGGTACTCAACGGTAAATGTGTACATATTGGTCCCGGTGATATAATCTTCATGAACGCCACCGTTACTGAGCACCGGCAGCCGGTCGTAAATCTGTTTCCCAGTGCCCACAAACGGTCCGGGTTTTTCGCCGTAGCGGGGGAAGCGAATTGACATTCCCCGCACATCCTCGGCGTAGAAGTAGTACTTGTGTTCACCCGGGGGCAGGGTCAACCGTGCCTGATAAATACCGGCGGATGGCTTGCCTTTTACACGGCGCATTGGATAAGCGATGCCATCGATATAAACCTCAACCTTTGCTGGCGGGTCGTTGTCCGGATCAGAATACCGGACCTGGGCGATATAAACATTTCTGGCGCTTCCCTGGATTGGCGTTATCTTTGCCCCGCAAAGGCAAGGGCTGTTGTTTGCCATTTCGGCAAAGACGGGCAGGGTAAGAGCCAGAAATATTATCGCAGCTGCCGCAAAAGCGATACCTTCTTTGCGCATTCTTCCTCCTTTTAGGTTGCAGCTTGCCAAGTTAGGTAAATTATAAGTTTAAGTTGTTCAATGTCAAGCAAAGGATTGTTGCCGGTAAAATACCGGTTTGACAGTCCACAGGGCTGATTTATCATTAACAGTGCGCGTTTTTGTTGGAACCTCAGGCTGGTTCTACTCCTGGAATCCAGAGCGGCGGCTGGACTGGTTTGTTTCCCGGTCGGGTCTGAATGCGGTTGAACTGAACGCCTCGTTTTACCGGTTTCCATTTCCGAATCAGGTTAAATCGTGGGCGAATAAGGGCAAAAATTTGCGCTGGGCAGTAAAGGTTTCCCGGCTGGTTACACACCAATACCGTTTCAGCGAAGAAGGTTATAAAGCGTGGGAAAAGTTCCGTGCGCTTTTTGAGCCGCTGGATTTCCTGATTGATTTTTATTTATTTCAACTTCCACCCCAATTGACCCCGCAAACAAAGCAGCGAATTGGCGATTTTGTTCGCCAGACCGGTTTGGGCAAAAGGTTTGCCCTGGAGTGCCGGAACAACGAATGGTTGAACCCCGAGACCGAACTGTGGGCAAAGGAACTGGGAATTACTCTTGTTTCGGTAGATGCGCCGACGCTCTCCCGCGAGATTTTCAATAGTTCCGGGCTTATTTATCTTCGTATGCACGGGAGAGAGGGTTGGTATCACCACAATTACACCAGCCGCGAGTTACGAGAAGTGGTCCAAAAAGTCCGGGCGAAGAAACCGAAGGCGGCATATGTTTTCTTCAACAATGATGAGGCTATGCTCAATAATGCCCGGATGATGCTCAAACTGCTTTCCCATCACCCAGACCTCTCCCGCAAGGGGAGAGGAGAAATGTAAGAGGAGAGTTTTTCCCGCAAGGGGAAGTGGAAAAGAGTAGCGCAGAAGAGCAGAGGTGCAGAAGCCCTCACCCTACCCCTCTCCCACAAGGGGCGAGGGGAGAAGAGCAGAAGAGGAGGGGCGCAGTACTTTAGATATACTCCCGGTAAGGGTTCAGGGAACGGTTCCCCCAACGACTCCCGGAATGATTCACTCAGTGATTTCCCAAATGATAGTGAAGGTCCATTCAGGGTTTAATAGACTGTTAGCCCTTTGTTCAGTTTAAATTTTAATAAGACCGGACCAGTTACCCGGGATATTGCTGAAAAAGGTTGGGTTCTTGATAGACAGGATGGTTAATTTGTGTTGTAAAACTGGACAGGGGAAAATTACGGGGTTATAATTTTGACTTCAACTATGGCGGAGTCATCTAAGTTTGAGCCTAAGATTGTGGCATTTCTGTGTAACTGGTGTTCTTACGCGGGCGCGGATTTGGCTGGTATTTCCCGAATGCAGTATCCACCCAATGTGCGGGTTTTGCGGGTTCCCTGTTCTGCCAGGGTTGACCCGTTTTTTATTTTACAGGCATTACAACAGGGTGCGGATGGTGTTTTAGTCTCAGGATGCCATCCTGGAGACTGCCATTATCTGACCGGGAATTATGTTGCCCGGCGGCGGTTTGCGGTGTTGCACGACCTGCTTCAGTTCTGCGGATTGGAACCGGGCAGGGTGACCTTTGCCTGGGTTTCGGCATCCGAAGGTGAGCGTTTTGCCCAACTGGTGCGCGAGGTTACAGATAACGTCAGGCAACTTGGTCCGAATCGAAAGTTAATAAAGGAGCAGTGAGCGGTGGATAAGGTGGCGCGGTTGCGGGAGCGGGCAAAAGAGTTGCTGGAAAAGCAGGAGGTGGTCGGGGTTCTGGGATACAGGGCGAGTTCGCGGCCCGGAATTTCCCAGGTGGCGTTTATTACGAGACCAGAGGAAGTGGACCGGCTGATTTTTGATTCAGCCTGCAGTCAGAATCTGGCGAATTACCTGTTGAAGGTAAAAGATAAGGGGAAGGTGGCGGTGGTGGCGCGGGGTTGTGACTCCCGCTCTATTGTGGTTCTTTTGCAGGAAAAGCAGATTGAAAGGGAAAAGGTCTATATCTTAGGTGTTGGTTGTGAAGGCGTTGTGGTGCAAGGGGAGAAGTCGGTTGCCTGCAGGAGTTGCCGATATCCGAATCCGGTGATTTACGATGAGATGGTAGGAGAAGAGGTGCATTTTGAGCCGGAGACGGTGGAGGATGAGTTTGACCGGTTGACGCCGGATGAGTGGTGGGAGGTTTTGAGTGCGGAGGTGGCTCGGTGTATTCGGTGTTATGCCTGCCGCCAGGTGTGTCCGAACTGTTACTGTCCGGTGTGTTTTGTTGATGCATCGATGCCGGCGCTGGTTGGTAAGACGCACAATGTTTCGGACAATATAGTGTTTCACATTATGCGGGCGCTGCATATGGCGGGCCGATGCGTTGAGTGCGGTGCGTGCCATCGTGCCTGCCCGATGGGGATTGACCTGATGCGGTTTAATCGCCAGGTGGCAAAGATTGTCCGGGAACGGTTCGGGCTGGTTGCCGGTGCCAAGCCGGATGAGATGCCGGCACTGACGATTTTTAAGCCCGATGACCCGCAGGAGTTTATCCGATGAAGGTGTTTCTGAAGAGCGAGGATTTGAAGAAACTGCTGGAGCAATTTGCCGGCGCGGGCAAATTGTTTGCACCGGTGAAGAAGGGCGGGTATTCAGGCTGGGCGCGGGTGAGTTCAATAGATGAGGTTGTATTGAGCGGCGCGCAAGCGGTGTTGCAAGGTGAAGAGGTCAACACACGGAAGCCGGCAAAGGTTTTTGTGTTTCCCCAAAGCGAGGTGATGTTTGAGTTTGATGGGGAGCGGGCGGTTGAAGTTACTGAGGTGCCGGAGGTGGTAGTTTTCGGGTTGAGGCCCTGTGATGGTAGGGCGATGGCGTTTTTAGAGCGGTTTTTTGTGGAGAATAAGCCAGAGGACCCTTTGGTGCGGGAGAGGCGGGAGAAGGCAACTTTGATTGGAGTTGCCTGCAACAGTCCGGCGGAGAGTTGCTTCTGCACAGCGGTGGGTGGTGGTCCACACGAGGGTAAGGGGCTGGATGTTTTGTTAAGGGAGGTAAACGGCGGTTTTGTGGGTGAGGCGGTGACCGAGAAGGGCGAAAAAGTTCTGGCGGGGTTTCCGGCGCCGAGCAAAGAGGCTGAGGTGGAGGCGGAAAAAAGGCGGCAGGAGGCAGAAGGGAAAATGGCGCTGAGGATTGACCTGAAACGGCTGAAGGAGGTGCTGGATAAAGGGTTTAATTCCCCAGTATGGGAGCGGCTGACACTGGAGTGCGTAAACTGCGGTGCCTGCACATTTCTCTGCCCGACCTGCCACTGTTTTGATATTACCGACGAAACGGTGCGGGGCAAGAAGAAGAGAAGCCGGGTGTGGGATTCGTGCCAGTTTACCCTGTACTCCCAGCACGCATCCGGACACAACCCCCGGCTCAATCCCGCCGGCCGTTACCGAAATCGGGTTATGGATAAGTTTAAGTACACCGTGGATATGGTTGGTGAACTGTCGTGTGTTGGGTGCGGGCGGTGTGTGCGGGTTTGTCCAGCCGGGATTGACATCCGCGTGGCGGTAGCAGAGATTTTAGAGGGTGTATGATAGAGCAGAAGAGCAGAAGCGCAGAAGAGCAGAGGGGAATGACGGCGGGCAATCCTTATAAGCCGGTACCGGTGCGGATTGAGCGGGTGACGATTGAAAATGACGCGCGGGATTTGAAAACTTTTGACCTGCGGTTTGTTGATGAGAGCGAAAGGGGTAAGTGGAGTTTTTTGCCCGGGCAGTTTGCCTTTCTTTCCATTGCTGGTGTGGGTGAGGCGCCGTTCGGGATTGCGAGTGCGCCGGATGAGGAGTTGTTGAAATTCACCGTGAAGCGCGTGGGCGCTTTTACGACCGCTTTGCATGAGATGGATGAGGGTGCGGTCATCGGCTTGCGCGGACCGTTCGGTTCCACCTATCCCTGGACATTGATGTCGGGTCGGGATATTTTAATTGTTTCGGGCGGTTTCTCCTTCACCACCCTGCGCGCGGTGATTGTCCACATTCTGAAAAAAGAGAACCGGCCCAATTACGGCAGATTGGTTGTGGTTTATGGCGCCCGAACACCAGGAGAACTGCTTTACAAAGTGGAGTTAAAAGCGTGGAGCAAAAGCCCGGAACTGGAGTTGAATTTGTGCGCGGACCGGGTCTGTGGCGCCGACTTTTTTGTCCAGGATAATGAAGGCGAAACAGCGGTGCGCGAGGGTCTGGTGCCGGAGATTTTAAAAGGGGTGAAGATTGAAGCGGGCAATGCGGTGGCGCTGGTGTGCGGACCGCCAATAATGCTGCGCTTTACCCATCCGGTTTTGAAGGATATGGGATTTAAGCCCGAGCAGGTTTTCCTGTCCCTGGAGAATCGGATGAAGTGCGGGATTGGTAAGTGCGGCCGCTGTAACATCGGTCCGAAGTATGTGTGCAAAGATGGTCCGGTTTTTTCCTATGAGGAGTTGCTCCGGCTACCGGAGGATTATTGAGATGAGAGCGGATAGAGTAAAGCAGAAAAGCAGAAGCGCAGAATAGGGTGAGGTATGAATAGAACACCAGAGGAGTTGGTGCGCGAAATTGAAACACTGTCCGGACAGCGCATTGCGGACTGCTATCAGTGCGGCTGTTGCAGTGCCGGCTGTCCGATTGGGACCGCAATGGAGCCGCCACCCAGTAAGGCGATTCGGCTTTTACAGTTAGGACGGGTTGAGGAGTTGCTCCAGAGCGAGGGTATCTGGCTCTGCGCCTCCTGCTTGGTTTGCGGGACACGCTGTCCCCGTGGTGTGGATTATGCGCGCATTGCGGAGGCGTGCCGGCTATTAATCTTGCGGACGAAGCGCAGCGTGGTTGACCCGGATTGTGTTGTGCCCGCGGACCTTGAGGATGTGCCCCAGCAGGCGTTTATTGCCAGTTTCCGGAAGTTTTCGGTATGAGGTATCTGTACTATCCCGGTTGTACACTCTACTCGAAGGCAAAGAACCTTGACCGGTGCGCCAGAAGAGCCGCGGAGCGGGTCGGAATAACCCTTGAGGAGTTGCCGTCGTGGAACTGCTGTGGCGCGATTTTTAATACGGGCAGTGATGATATTGCGGGTCAGGTGGGACCGGTGCGGGTACTGGCAAAGGCAAGTCAGCTGGGAGATAGGCTGGTGACACTTTGTGCCGCCTGCTACAATGTTTTGAAGCGGGCGGGGGCGCGGCTGAACATACCGGGTAATGAGCTGGAGCGACAGCGGGTTTTAGAGTTTGTGGAGGAGAAGATGGAGCGGGATGTGAGGGTGGTGCACTATCTTGAGGTGCTGAAGGAGGATATAGGGTGGGAAGGGGTGCGAAGGCGGGTGAGTAAGCCGTTGAACGGGTTGAAGGTTGCGTGTTATTATGGGTGTTTGATGGTGCGGCCGAAGGAGGTTTTGAGTTTTGACGACCCGGAGAATCCGATGGTGATGGATGAACTGGTGGCGGAGCTGGGCGGGGAGCCGGTGCGGTTTGATTTTAAGGCGGAGTGCTGTGGTGGCTATCTGGTAGTAAATCGGCGCGAGGTGGCACAGGAGTGTTCGATGCGGGTTGTGGAGAATGCCCGGAGTTGGGGAGCGGAGTTAATCGTGACAACATGTCCGCTGTGTCAGTATAATCTGGAGATGGCGCAGAAGAGCGTAGGGGCACGTAGGAACTTGCCCGTACTGCCGGTTTTGTATTTTACACAACTTTTGGGTCTGGCGCTGGGTTTGCCCGAGGAGGAGTTAGGGTTTGAGGATAATAAGTTGAATCCGGTGGATTTTTTGAAGGAGAAGGGGTTGTTGTGAGACTATGAAGCGGGTTGGTGTTTTTATCTGTCACTGCGGGATTAATATTGCGGGTGTGGTTAAGGTGCCGGAGTTGCGGGAGCGGGTGAAGGGTTTGCCCGGGGTGGTGAGTTGTATTGACTATGTGTACTGCTGTTCGGACCCGGGGCAGCGTTTAATCCGGGAGACAATTGAGAAGGAGAATCTAAGAGGGGTGGTTGTTGCCTGCTGTTCGCCGAGTCTGCATGAGGCGACCTTCCGGAAGGCGACCGAAGAGGCGGGTCTGAACCGGTATCTGTGTGAAATTGCCAATATTCGGGAGCAGTGTTCCTGGGTGACCGCAGACCGGGATGCGGCAACAAGGAAGGCAGAGGGAATTATTGCGACTGTGGTTGAGAAGGTGCGGATGGATGAACCGCTGGAGCGGGTAAAGGTGCCAATGAAGAAGCGGTGTCTGGTGGTTGGAGCGGGTATTGCCGGGATTCAGGCGGCGCTGGATGTGGCGAATGCGGGTTACGAGGTGGTTCTGGTTGAGAAGGAGCCTTCAATTGGCGGTCATATGGCACAGCTGTCCGAGACCTTTCCGACCCTGGACTGTTCGCAGTGTATTTTGACCCCGCGCACTGTGGAGGCTGGGAGACATCCCAACATTAAACTATTAACCTATTCTGAAGTGGTAGATGTTTCCGGTTTTGTCGGCAATTTTCGGGTGAAGATTCGGCAGAAGCCGCGTTATGTTGATATTGAGAAGTGCACGGGTTGCGGAATCTGCCTTGAGAAGTGTCCGGTGCGGGTCCCGGCGAGTTTTGACCGAAACCTGACCCGGCGCCGGGCAATTTACCGGCTGTTTCCCCAGGCGGTGCCGAACAAAGTGGTGATTGATAGCGAAAACTGCCGGCAGTTGCATGGCAAGAAGTGCGGGGTGTGTGCGAAGGTGTGTCCGGCAGATGCGATACGGTATGATGACCAGGAGCGGTTTATTGAGGAGGAGGTGGGCGCGATTATCCTTGCCACTGGTTATGAGTTGTTTGACCAGAACCGGCTGGGATATTACGGCGGCGGTGCGGTGCCGGATGTGATTGACGGACTGGCATTTGAGCGGATACTCTCGGCATCAGGTCCATTTGCGGGTGAGGTGCGCAGGCCTTCGGATGGCAAGGTGCCGCAAAGGGTGGTGTTTGTGCAGTGCGCCGGTTCCCGGGACTCAACTCAGGGTGTGCCTTACTGTTCAAAAATTTGCTGTATGTACACCGCCAAGCATGCGCTATTGTACAAGCACCGGGTGCATAACGGTGAGGCGATTGTGTGTTACATCGATGTCCGCACCCCGGGTAAGGGTTTTGAAGAGTTTTACCGCCGGGCAACTGACGAGGGGGTACAGTATCTGCGCGGCAAGGTGTCCAAGATTTTCCGGCGGGGTGATAAGGTGGTGGTCTGGGCAGCAGATACCCTTGCCGGCAAAAAGGTTGAAATTGAGGCGGATATGGTGGTCTTAGCGACCGCGGTTGTGCCGAATCCGGCGGGTGTGACGCTGGCGCGTAAGTTGAAAGTGGCGCTGGACGCCAATGGGTTCCAGACTGAGGCACATCCCAAATTAAGGCCCGTTGAGACGCTGGCAGCGGGGTTTTTCCTTGCCGGCTGCGGCCAGGGACCAAAGGATATTCCCGAGACCGTGGCACAGGCATCAGCAGCGGCGGCAAAGGTATTGTCGATGTTTGGCACAACCGAACTTTACCACGAACCGGTCGTGGCTGAGGTTGATGAGGAGATTTGTGTCGGCTGCGGCAATTGTGAACGAACCTGTGCTTATGAGGCGGTTAAGGTTGACCCGGTGCGCGGCAAGGCGGTGGTGCAGTTGGCAATGTGTGAAGGGTGTGGTGCCTGTTCGGTTTCCTGTCCTTCTGGAGCGATGAATTTAAAGAACTGGACAAAGAAGGCGCTGGCAAGGATGGTGGATGTATGATTGAGCAGGAGAGCAGGAGAGCAGAAGAGCAGAAGGGCAGAAGCCCTCACCCCTACCCCTCTCCCACAAGGGGCGAGGGGAGAATGAGCGGAAGGGCTGAAGAGCAGAAGGGTGTACGGGCAATTCATGAATTGCCCGTACAGGGTGCGGCGCTCGTGGTTGGTGCCGGCATCGCCGGGATTCAGGCGGCGCTGGAGATGGCGGAGTCCGGGTTTAAGGTTTACCTGGTGGACCGGGCACCGGCAATCGGCGGGGTGATGGCGATGCTGGACAAGACATTTCCGACCAACGACTGTTCAATGTGCATTCTCGCGCCGAAGCTGGTGGGAACCGGCAGACATCCGAATATTGAAATCATTACCGGTTGTGAGATAACCGGGTTTGAGGGTGAGCCGGGTTCGTTTACGGTGCGGTTACGGCAGAAGCCCAGGTTTGTGAATCTTGAAAAGTGCACCGGTTGTATGGAGTGTGTTAAGGTTTGTCCGGTGCGGGTGCCAGACCAGTACAATCAGGCGCTTTCGGCACGGGGCGCGGTTTACAAACTTTTTGCCCAGGCGATTCCCAATGCGGTCGTAATTGAAAAGAATACCAATCGGGCGCCATGCCGGCTTGCCTGTCCAGCCGGAGTGAATGCCCAGGGGTATGTGGCGCTCACCCGGGCGCGGAAGTTCCGGGAGGCTTATCTTTTGGTGCGGGAGCGGTTGCCATTTGTCGGTGTTTGCGGAAGGGTGTGCCACCACCCCTGTGAGCAGGAGTGTAACCGTAAAGAGATTGACGAGGCGGTTGCGATAAGGTCGGTTAAACGGTTTTTGTTTGACTGGGTGGAGAAAAATGAACCGGTGCCCTATAAAAAAGAGGAAGGCGCAGTATCGGGCAGTGGTGCCCGGGTAGCGGTAATTGGTGCGGGACCAGCAGGTTTGACCTGTGCCCTGGACCTTACCTTAAAAGGTTATCAGGTCACGGTGTTTGAAAAGAGCGAAAAGCCCGGCGGAATGATGCGCTGGGGAATTCCGGCATACCGGTTGCCCCGGGAGGTGCTGGATAAAGAGATTCAACTGATTGTTGATGCGGGAGTGGAGCTGAAATTGAATAGCCCAGTGAGTTCGACCGCGGAGCTGGAACAACTGTTAAAGGATGGTTATCAAGCGGTGTTTGTTGCGCTGGGGTGCCACAAGAGCCGGACTTTAACAATTCCCGGAATGGATTTAAAAGGGGTCTGGCATGCGGTTGAGTTTTTAAGGGCAGTAAATGGAGGAACCGAGGGCAATGTACAAATCGGACGGCGGGTTGTGGTTATTGGTGGCGGAAATGTGGCGGTGGACTGCGCGATGTGTGCGAAAAGGTTAGGTGCGGAAGAGGTGACAATGGTCTGCCTGGAAAAACGGGAAGAGATGCCCGCCCATCCCTGGGAAATTGAGGAGGCGCTAACCGATGGCGTTAAATTAATGCCGGGCTGGGGACCGAAAGCGATTCGGGGCGAAAACGGGGTAGTGAGCGGTCTGGAAACAGTGGAGTGTGTGCGGGTGTTTGATCAAGAGCACCGGTTCAATCCGGAGTTTAACCAGAAAAACACCGGATTTGTGCCGGGGGATACGGTGATTGTGGCGATTGGACAGGCGGTGGCAGCAGAGGGGTTTGACGGTATTGAACGGGGTCCGGCAGGAACCTGGAAGGTGGACCCGGTTTCACTGGCGGTGCAGGGTTTAAAAGGTGTGTTTGCGGGTGGTGATATGGTTTCGGGCCCGGCATCGGTGATTGAAGCGGTTCAGGCCGGACACGAGGCAGCAATTTCGATTGAGAGATTTCTAAAAGGGGAGGATTTAACCGTGGGGCGGGCTCAACCCAAGCCGCTGCCGGCAAAGTTGGAGGAATCAGCGGCAGCACGGTGGGGAAAGATTGAGAAAAAAACCCGGAAAAAGGAAGCGGTGCTTGAAGGTGAGAAAAGACTGGGAGGCTGGGTAGAGATTAATCGGGGTTTTGATGAGGAAACGGCGGTAAGAGAGGCGGAGCGCTGTCTTGATTGCGGGGTGTGTTCGGAATGTTTGCAGTGCGTTGCGGCGTGTGAGGCAGAGGCGCTCGTGCATCAGGACCGGGAAAGGGAACTGGAGTTGAAGGTTGGGGCGGTGGTTCTGGCGCCCGGGTTTAAGGAGCATAAGCCGGTTAAGGAGTGGGAGTACGGTTACCGGCGGTATCCGAATGTGGTGACGAGCCTGGAGTTTGAACGGATTCTGTCCGCAACCGGTCCTTATGAAGGTCAGGTGTTGCGGCCAGGAGATAAGAGTCACCCGAAGAAGATCGCCTGGATCCAGTGCGTTGGTTCCCGAAACGAAGAGCATTACTACTGTTCCTCGGTCTGCTGTATGTTTGCCACCAAAGAGGCGGTGATTGCGAAGGAGCATTGTGCCGGTGACCTTGAATGCCACATCTACTATATGGATATGCGCTGTTTCGGCAAGGGGTTTGAACGGTATTACGAGCGGGCAGAAAAGGAGTACGGGGTAAAGTATCGGCGGTCAAGAGTGGCACGGGTAGAAGCGGCGTCCGACGGTCAGGACCTGATTATCTCGTATGAAGATGAGAACGGCGTATTGCACCAGGAGGTTTACAATATGGTGGTTTTGTCCAGTGCGCTAACCGCGGACCCGGCAACGAGAGAGTTGTGTGAGCGGCTGGGCGTGCAGACCGATGAGCAGGGGTTTGTGAAAACCGACCCCGAATATCCGGTCGCGACATCCCGTGCTGGGGTTTATGCCTGCGGGGTTTGCGTTGAGCCCAAGGACATTCCGGAGACCGTAACCGAAGCGACCGGTTGCGCCGGTGCGGTTGAGGCGCTCCTTGCCCCGGCACGAGGTACCCTGGTCACGAAAAAGGAGTATCCACCAGAGCGGGATGTCTCTCTTGAGGAGCCGCGGATCGGTGTCTTTGTCTGTAACTGCGGGATTAACATCGGTGGTGTGGTGCGGGTGCCGGAGGTTGTGGAGTTTGCCCGCAGTTTGCCCGGTGTGGTTTACGCCGAGGAGAACCTGTTCACCTGCTCCCAGGACACCCAGGAGCGGATTCGCAAGGCGATTGTCGAGCACCGGTTAAATCGGGTTGTGGTGGCGTCGTGCACGCCCCGCACCCATGAGCCGCTGTTTCAGGAAACGATGCGCGAGGCGGCTCTTAACCCCCATCTTTTCACGATGGCAAACATTCGTGACCAGTGCTCCTGGGTCCATATGCACATACCCGAAAAGGCGACAGTAAAATCCAAGGAACTGGTGCGGATGGCGGTGGCAAATGCCCGGCGGTTGAAGCCGCTGCGTGCGGGAAAGCAGGCAATTGTGCAGAAGGCGCTGGTAATCGGTGGCGGTCTGGCGGGAATGACCGCAGCGCGGGCGATTGCCGAACAGGGTTTCGAGGTTTACCTTGTGGAAAAGGAGCGGGTGCTGGGCGGAACATTGCGCCGGCTCAGGTACGATGAACAAGGCAGAGAGACTTCCGAGTTGCTTTCCCGTTTGGAAAGGCAGGTGCGGGAAAATCCGAAAATCGAGGTTCTGACCGGGGCTGAGGTTGAAGGTGTTTCCGGTTATCTGGGCAACTATCGGACCAGATTGAAGACCGAAGCCGGGGAGCGGGAACTGGTGCACGGGGTTTTTGTCGTGGCATGTGGTGCTTCAGAGTACAAGCCGAGCGAGTATTTTTACGGTGCTGCAGAACGGGTGATGACCCAGCTTGAACTGGAACAGGCGATTGAGAACGGGCAGGTGGGAAACGAGGAAACCGGCCAGGTGATTGCAATGGTTCAGTGTGTTGGTTCAAGGGATAAAGAGCATCCCTGGTGTTCACGGGTGTGCTGCACTGAGGCGATTAAGAATGCCCTGCGTTTGCGGCGAATAAACCCGAACAACCAAGTCTACATCTTTTACCGGGACATCAGGACTTACGGGTTCCGGGAGAAATTGTACCGCGAGGCGCGGGAAGCCGGTGTGGTCTTCATCAGATTTGACCCGGATGAACAGGAACGGGCGCTCGTTGTTGAACGAGAGGGTGGCAGGTTTCACATTTCAGCGTTTGACCCGGTCTTACAGGCGCGGGTGGGCGTGAAAGCAGACCTTCTGGTGCTTTCCAGCGGTGTTGTACCTGCAGCGGATAACCCGAAACTGGCACAACTTTTAAAAGTGCCGTTGAACGAGGATGGGTTCTTCCTTGAGGCGCATATGAAGTTGCGACCGGTTGATTTCAATACGGCCGGGATTTTTATGGCGGGAATGTGCCATTCACCAAGGTTTATACCCGAGACCATCGCCCAGGCACTGGCAGCAGCGGCGCGGGCCTGTGCGGTGATAAGCCAGAGCGAAATAACAACCCAGGCGGTGGTGGCACGGGTGCGCGAGCGGTGGTGTGTTGGTTGTGGTGTCTGCGAGCGCATCTGCCAGTACGAGGCGGTGCGGGTCAATCAGGCAACGGGCAAGAGCGAGGTAACGCCGGTGTTATGCCAGGGGTGCGGTGCCTGTGCCGCAGCCTGCCCGTCAAATGCAATTGAGTTGCAGGGGTTTGAGTCCCGACAGTTATTGTCAATGGTAGAGGAGGCGTTGTGAGTGAATTTGAACCAAGGATTGTAGGTTTTCTCTGTAACTGGTGTACCTATGCCGGTGCCGACCTTGCCGGAACATCACGGATTCAGTATCCACCTAATATGAAACCGATTAGGGTGATGTGCTCGGCAGCGGTTGATTCGGTTTACATTGTCCGCGCCCTGATGGAAGGTGCGGACGGTGTGTTTATCGGCGGTTGCCATCCTGGTGACTGTCACTATGTCTCAGGAAATTACAAAACCCGACGCCGGATGGTTTTGTTTAATTCCATTATGCGTTCATTGGGTCTGGACCAGGAGCGGGTGCTGCTGCGCTGGATTTCTGCTGCGGAAGGAAAGAAGTTTGCGGATACGATTACCGAATTTACCGAGAAGCTGCGCAAGAAGGGACCCAGTCCATTTAAGACGCTGTGGGAGGTGTAAATGAGTACCGAAGAGCAGAAGAGCAGAAGCGCAGAAGAGGAGGGGCGAATGATTATTCGACCGTACAAGTTAAAGGTTGAGGGTGGAAATCCGGTAGAGACAGTTAAGGCGGTTTGTGCCCGGTGGTTAAAAGAGGGGGTTTTAAACGCGGTTATGATGCCCGCGTTTTCTCGCAATGGAGTTGCCGCGCCGGTGCTCTTCTCAGACCCGGAAGCGATACGCGACAGTGGCGTACCATTTCTGCCGGCGATGGGGGTCAATACGGCTTCGGTGGTGGATGAAATTGCCTTCAATCCGGCACCGGGTGTGAAGGTTGGGGTGTTCTTGCGGCCCTGTGAGGCGCGGGCGGTGGTAGAACTGGTAAAATTACAACAGGTGGTTTTAGACGGTCTGGTTTTAATCGGCGTTGATTGTCCGGGCACCTACCGTGCGCTGGATTTCTTTGAAGTCGCGGGGAGCGATGCCACCAGTTTTGTCAATCGTTTTTTGCAGGAGCAGGACCGGTACCTTGCCGAGAACAGGTTCCGTACCGCCTGTACAATGTGCGAGTTTCCGACCCCGCTGGTTTTTGACCTGCACATTGGGTTCTTAGGGATGAATCCCAGTGAGGCGTTGTGGGTGGCAGTGGGAAGTGAGAAAGGGGCAGAGCTGCTTAAAGGGCTTAATATTGAGGTGATGCAAGAGCCGGAGTCGAGGCAGAAGTTTATCGAGGAGTTGCGAACAAAACGACAGATGCGCGCCGAAGAACAGATTAAAGAGTTGGACAAAAAGGCGTTGGGTCCGGAGAATTTAGTGAGGTACTTCGCCGCCTGTTTGAACTGCCACAACTGTATGAAGGTGTGTCCGGTGTGCTACTGTCGGGAGTGCTTTTTTGAGTCCGAAGCGCTGGAACGGGACCTGGATGAGGTGGTGCGCATCTCTCGCCATAAAGGACAGACCCGGATGCCCCAGGGCACGCTGCTTTTCCACATCACCCGGATGAATCATATGATGACATCCTGTGTCCAGTGTGGAATTTGTGAAGACTCCTGCCCAGTGAAGATTGGTTTAAGCGTGTTGTTCAAGAAGGTTTCCCGCAACGCCCAGAAGGAGTTTGACTATCTGTCCGGGCGGTCGCTCGATGAGCCGTTGCCACTGGTGACATTCCGGGAGGACGAATTTCGGACAATCGGAGAGTGAATATGCCAGAGATTATTCTCAATGAACTGGATACTAAGTTTCGCGACCGGATTGCGGCGAAACTGGGTGACAACAGTTTTATGCACTGCTTTGCCTGCGGCTCCTGCACCGCCGCCTGTCCGGTACGCAGACTGGATGAGAAGTACAATCCGCGGCGGCTGATTCGGATGGCGATTTTAGGGCTGAAAGAGGAGGTTTACCGGTCGGAGTTTATCTGGATTTGTTCCTATCATGCGACCTGTCTCAAGCGCTGTCCCCAGAAGGTGAATATTGGTGCGGTCTGTGATGCGGTGGTGCGGTTGGCAGAAGAAGAGAAGCGGAGCAGCCCCTCACCCTACCCTTTCCCACAAGGGGCGAGGGAAAATGGAAAAGATGAGCGTTTCCCACGAGGGGCGAGGGTTACGAAGGAAGGGCAGGAGTTTCGAAACGCCGTGCGGAGGCTTGTGCCGGAAGTAGCCGCCTGTTTTATTTGCGGAAGTTGCACCGCAGTTTGTCCGGAGGCGCTTATTGATGAGAAAAAAGACCCGCGGCGGTTTATCCGGAAGATAAATCTCGGGCTGCGGGAGGAGGCGTTGTGCGACGAGTTTAAGGACATCTGCGCCACCCATTACCGCTGCGAGAGCCGGTGCCCGCAGGGGGTTAAGATTAACCGGTTGATGCAGGCGTTACGGGAACTGGCAGAGGAGGATGGTTATACCTATCCCGAATCTTTGAAGGAACTGGAGCGGTGAGGATGGAAAAAGAGCCGATGGTAAATAGCGCCGAAGAGCCCAGGGGTACCGGACCGGTTAATGCGGCGCTGGTGGTTGGGGGAGGAATTGGCGGGGTTCAGGCGGCGCTGGATTTAGCCGATAGCGGATGCCGGGTTTATTTAGTAGAGCGGCAGCCGGCGATTGGTGGTTATATGGCGATGCTGGACAAGACCTTTCCGACCAATGACTGCTCGATGTGCATCCTTTCGCCGAAACTGGTCACCTGTGCCCGTCATCCCAACATTGAACTGATGACCCTGACCGAACTGAAGTCAATTCAGGGTGAGCCGGGTAACTTTAAGGTGCAACTAATTCGCTATGCCCGTTCGGTGGACCTTACGAAGTGTACCGGTTGTGGTCTCTGTTTAGAGAAGTGTCCGGTGAAAATGCCCAATGAGTTTGAAGGCGGATTGAGCCAGCGCCGGGCGATTTTCCGACTTTATGCTCAGGCGGTGCCGAATGCACCGATGATTGACCGTACCCACTGCTTGAAGTTTACCAGAGACCGCTGCGGCAACTGTGCCCGGGTGTGCACCGCGGGTGCGATTGATTATAGCCAGAAGGATGAGGAGATAACAGTTGAAGTGGGTGCGGTGGTAATGACACCAGGAAGTGTGATTGTACAACCGCAGGTGCGGCCCGAGTATGGTTATGGTCGTTTCCCGAATGTTGTTACCAGTCTGGAGTTTGAGCGGATTATGTGCGCCTCGGGTCCGTTTGGCGGGCACATCAAGCGGCCCAGCGATGGCAAGGAGCCGAGACGGGTCGCCTGGGTTCAGTGTTTTGGTTCCCGGGATGAAACGGTGGAGAAAGGTTACTGTTCTTCAGTTTGCTGTATGTATGCGACGAAAGAGGCGGTGATTGCGAAGGAGCATGCCCGGCAGATTGAGCCGACAATTTTCTATATGGATATGAGGGCGTTCGGGAAGGATTTTGACCGGTATATTGAGCGGGCAGAGCGGCAATACGGGGTGCGGTTTGTGAGGGCGCGTATTGCCGAGCTGCGCGAGGAGCCGGACACGAAAGACATTGTTGTGCGCTACGCCGATGAAAGCGGGCAGCATTCCGCGCGGTTTGATATGGTGGTTCTTTCCTGCGGGTTTGTACCACCGGAAAAGGTCCAGGCGTTGAACGAGCGTTTGCAGGTGCGGTTGAACGAGTTTGCTTATCCGGATGAGGACCAATGGGAACCGGTAACAGTCCGGGAAGGGATATTTATCGCCGGAAGCGGGCAGGGTCCGAAGGACATTCCGGAGACGGTGGTTTCGGCTTCGGCGGCAGCGGCCCGGGCGTTGAAGTTGGTCAATGGTACAACTCCGAAACCGGTTGCTGAGGAAAAGCCCGAGGCGAATGACATTACCGGATTCGCGCCACGGATTGGGGTATTTGTGTGCCACTGTGGTATCAATATCGGTGGCATTGTGCGGGTGCCAGAGGTTGTGGAGTTTGCCCGCAGTTTGCCCGGCGTAGTTTATGCCGAGGAGAACCTTTACTCCTGTTCCGCGGACACACTGGAAAAACTCAAGCAGCGCATCAGGGAACAGCGCTTGAATCGGGTGGTGGTTGCCTCTTGCTCACCCCGTACCCACGAACCACTGTTTCAGGCGACCGTTGCCGAGGCGGGTTTGAATCCGCATTTGTTTGCAATGGCGAACATCCGGGACCAGTGTTCCTGGGTGCATATGGATGAACCGGATAAGGCAACCCTCAAGGCAAAGGACCTGGTGAAGATGGCGGTGGCGCGGGTGCGTCGTCAGGAGCCATTAGTGCCGGTGAAGTTGCCGGTGACCAAAGCCGGGCTTGTTATCGGAGGCGGCATTGCCGGGATGAGTGCGGCACGGGCACTGGCGGATGCCGGGTTTGATGTGTATCTGGTGGAAAGGGAAACGGAGCTGGGTGGTAATGCCCGAACAATCGCACGGACGATTGAAGGTGAAGATGTCCAGGCGCGGCTCAATAAGATGCGCGAGATGGTGAACTCCCATCCCCGGATAAAGGTTTACACCGGCACAACCGTGAAAAGGATTGACGGTTTTGTTGGCTCATATGAAACGACCCTGGAATGCGGGGGTGATTCAATCAAGGTGAAGCACGGGGTGGTGATTGTCGCGACGGGCGCGAGGTACCGGGAACCGGTGGAGTATCTCTACGGCCAGTCAAATCGGATAAAAACCCAGAAGGAACTGGAGACGATGATTGCGCAAGGCGAGCTGGCTAAAGGGTCGGGCAATGTGGTGATGATACAGTGCGTGGGTTCGCGTGAGGATGAGCGTCCTTACTGTTCGCGCATCTGCTGCGCCCAGGCGATTAAGAATGCCATCGCTTTGAAGGAGATAAACCCGGCGGTGGAGGTTTTTATCCTGTATCGGGACATCAGGACCTATGGTTTTAAGGAGAAGTACTATCGTAAGGCGCGCGAACTCGGGGTGAATTTCATCCGGTTTGAAAAGGAGCGCAAACCGGTGGTTGAGGTCAAGGACGGTAAACTGACCGTTCAAGTTTTTGAGCCGATATTAGGTACCGAGATTGAGATTGAACCGGACCTGTTGGTCCTCTCTTCCGGGGTCGTGCCGCAACCTGACGCCGGTGAACTGGCAAAGATGCTCAAGGTGCCCCTGCATCAGGATGGCTTTTTCCTCGAAGCCCATGCGAAACTCAGGCCGGTGGACTTTGCCACCGATGGGGTCTTTCTGTGCGGGTTGTGCCACTATCCCAAGTTTATTGACGAAGCGATTGCTTCAGCACAGGCGGCAGCAGGACGGGCGGCAACGGTTCTTGCCCGGGATTTTATTGAGGGCGAGCCCTATCAGGCGGTTGTTAACCCGGCACGGTGCTCGGCGTGCCATATGTGCGAAACGCTCTGTGCCTATCGGGCGATTGAGGTGAAACTGGTCAATGAGCGTACCGGCAAATTTGCCGCGGTGGTCAACCCGGCTTTGTGCAAAGGCTGCGGCGCCTGTGCGGCAAACTGTCGCAGCGAGGCGATTGACATCAAGGGGTTTAAGACCGAGAACATCGTGCGGGAAATCGCCGCACTGTTTCAGTGAAAACCGAAAAGTATCAACTCCTGGAACACACCGCTGACCTGATGGTGGCAATTTACGGCCGGGACCTGCCCGAACTTTTCCGCAATGCGGCATTTATGCTTTTTGATGTGATGGTGGAGCTGAAACAAGTTGAGCCGAACTTGACCGAAGAGGTGAAGTTGAATTCGTTTAACCTGGAGGAACTATTTCTTGACTGGTTGCGCGAACTGCTCTATCGATTTTCCACCCGTGGTTTTGTGCCCGTTGCGGTGGTGATTGAAGAACTCAAACCGGAGGCGGGCGAACTGAAGGCAAAACTAACCGGCGAGATTTATCAACCGGAAAAGCACGGTTTGAAGATAGAAATCAAGACCCCGACCTATCATCAGTACCGGCTGGAGAAAGGTCCGACCGGCTGGACTGCAACCGTGGTCTTAGATGTTTAGTGTGCCGATTTTAAGGGCGAAATCTCCCGCAACCTTTTGACCACCCGCTCAAAAACCTCGACGGTGTAGTCAATATCGGCTTCGGTAGTTTCGTCGCCCAATGAGAACCGGACAACCGAATTACGAAAGAGGGGCGGGATGTTGATTGCCTTGACCGTAGGTGATGGTTCTGGTTCGCCGGAAGAGCAGGCGGAACCCGAGGCAACCGCAATCCCTTCGAGGTCTAAGTTCATCAAGAGGGCTTCCCCTTCAACATAGGCGACGCTGAAGTGGCTCGTATTGACAAGCCGTTTTTCCGGATGGCCATTGAGCCGGACATCAGGCACCCGGGAGAGGATTTGTTCTTCAAGACGCTGGCGCAAGCGTAGCATCTTTGCAGCGTGGCTTTGCCACTCGTTTTTCAAGATGTTGCATGCCATACCCATTCCCACGATGCCGATGATGTTTTCGGTACCGGCACGCCGCCCCTTCTCATGATGACCGCCGTGGATCAGGGGATGAATTTTGACACCCTCCCGGATGAAAAGGACACCAACACCTTTGGGTGCATGAATTTTGTGGCCCGAGATGGTCAATAGGTCAACACCCAGTTCCCGGACATCAATTTTCATTTTACCGGCGGCGGATACCGCATCGGTATGCAATAACACCCCGGCATTTTTACAGATAGCGGCAATCTCTTTGATAGGTTCAATCGTACCAATCTCGTTGTTGGCGAGCATTACGCTCACGAGTGCGGTCTCTTTTGTTATTGCCTTTTGCACCGCTGCCGGGTCAACAATACCGTACGAGTCAACCGGCAGAAAGGTTACCTGCCAGCCCTGCTCGGATAGATACTGGGCGCTGCCCAAAATTGAGGCGTGTTCAATCGGGCTCGTGATGATGTGCCGGCCGCGTTCGAGCATCAGCGCCACCGCCACTCCTTTAATCGCCCAGTTGTTCGCTTCGGTGCCACCGCTGGTAAAGAAGATTTCTTCGGGTTTGGCATTTAAGAAGTCGGCAACCTGTTCGCGCGCCCGGGCGATACCTTCGGCCGCTTCCCGGCCAAAGGAGTGCAGGTTGGAAGGGTTGCCAAAGATTTCGTTCAGAAAAGGTTCAATCGCCTGCCGGACTCTTGGGTCAATTGGTGTTGTTGAGTTGTTGTCCAGATAAATCCGTCGTTTCATGCTCTTTTGCCTCCTTTGATTTCTGCTGCCGGTTTTTGATCGTACCGGCGATTTCGTAAAGGAAAATCATTATCACCCCGATAACAACAAAGGCATCCGCCAGGTTGAAGGTAAACCAGCGGATACGGAGCGAACGCAGTTCAAAATCAATAAAGTCGATAACAAATCCCAGCCGGAACCGGTCAATAAGGTTGCCCAAAGCGCCGCCCAGAATCAGGCCGTAGGCTGAGCCGAGCCAGGTGCTTTTGGTTTTCAGGGCAAAAATTAGGACAAGGATGATGCCGATGCCGGGCAGGATGAAGTACATCAGCCGCGGACCAAAAGGAATGCCAAAAACACCCCGGGTGTTGGTGGTGTAGGAAATCTTGAGAATGTCGCCGAGAATTCGAATCGGTGCACCACCTTCAACACCGCCGGTGATTCCGTAAACAAGGATTTTTGTCAGCTGGTCAGCAAATAGTGATGCGATGGCGGCCCAGACAAACGACCGGCGCAGGGCAGCAGCCATCAGATGATGTGCTCGGCGCCCGCAAGCAGCCGGTCGAGCGCTTCGGCGTTATAAACCCGGATGTGGTAATGCTGCGCAAACTGCTGGGCATCTTCTGAGAGGTATGGGACCGCGATGAGGATGATGTCCTGGGCACCGACATCGTAAGCCTTGGCATAGAGTTTGATGACCTCTTCCGAGTCAACGGCGCGCTCGGCTGAGGCGAGTCCGACGACGACCTTGTGCTCAAGCGGACCGGTGTGCTTGATGGCGAGGATGTCGATAGTGTGCTCGGCACCGGACTTCCCGAGCAGACGCGCCGATTCCTGGACATCGTAGCCCTCGCGTTTCAGTATCTCCAGCACCTTGGCGCGGGGGATGCGTTCGAGACGGAGTTTGGAGATTTGTGCCGGGTCGAGTACGAACCGATAGAGGACCAGTTCCCGCACCCCATCTTTCGGGAAGTTGCGGTTGCAGCCCGGGCAGTGCCACTTTTCGACCGGAGTCCGGGTTATCTCCCGGCAGTTTTCACACTGGTAGCGGTTGCCCAGGTCGTCATAGTCGCTGCCAACAAGGAAAAGTTCGGCACGGCACTTGGGGCAGATGCGTTCGTCTTTGCGCTGGAAATCCTTTTCCGGTGCGGTCCAGTTGCAGGGGCGGTGTCTTAAAAGTCGCACGCGGTTTAGGTTGGGTGAACCGCACTTCGGGCAGAAAATCGTCCACTCAAGGTTATGGGAGTTGCAGACCGGGCAGAACAGAAGACGTTCGGCAAAATGGCGTTCAAGATAGCCCAGACGGTGCAGGTCACTGAGCAGCCGCTGGGCATATTCGGCATCAACCCCGAGGTGGTTTTCCACCACCGGATAACTTACCCAGCCGTCTGGACGAGGAGCAAACACTGGTTCCAGCGCCGGGAGTTTGTTCTCGGCGAGGAGTTCTAACAGGCTCAACACCTTCGGGTCGTTAATCATCTTTAGCCTCCAGAATAATTATACCAGAAAAAGCCCGATAAGTCAAAGATGTATTTTCCACCCTCCTCTTTGTCCCCTCCCATCAAGGGAGGGGAGAGAAAAAGTCCGATAAGTCAAAAGGAGGGGCGAATGATTATTCAACCGTACAAGTTTGACACGATACCGGCACCGATTACACTGAGATAAAGAAGAACAGAAGGGAAACAGTGCAGAAGAGCAGAAGTATGAAGAAGGTTGAGTTATCAGCCAATGCGATTGAGGTGCTGAGGCGCCGCTATTTGCGCCGGGACGAGCAGGGTAACATCATTGAGACACCCGAAGCGATGTTTTTCCGGGTGGCAAGGACGATTGCTGAGATCGATGCCCGCTACGGTGCCAGTTCGGCTGAGGTTGAGCGGTTGACTGAGGAGTTTTACGAGTTGATGAGCGGTCTGCTATTTCTGCCCAACTCCCCCACCTTGATGAACGCCGGGACCGAACTGGGCCAGTTGAGCGCCTGTTTTGTCCTGCCGGTGGGTGATTCAATGGAAGAGATTTTTGATGCGGTGAAGTATGCGGCGCTGATTCACAAGTCGGGCGGTGGCACCGGGTTCAGTTTCTCGCGGCTGCGACCCAAAGGGGATGTGGTTGGCTCTACCAAGGGAGTCAGTTCCGGACCGCTCTCTTTTATGAGCGTTTTTGATGCCGCAACCGAGGCGGTAAAACAGGGTGGCAGACGCCGGGGCGCCAATATGGGGCTCTTACGGGTTGACCATCCCGATATTCAGGAGTTTATCACCTGCAAGGACGACCCAAATCGGTTCACGAACTTTAATATCTCGGTCGGCGTGACCGAGGGGTTTATGCGCGCGGTACTGGAGGACCGGGAGTACGCGCTGATCAATCCCCGTTCCCATGAGGTGGTGCAGCGGTTGCGGGCGCAGGAGGTTTTTAATTTGATTGTCCATCAGGCGTGGAAGAATGGCGAACCGGGAATAGTTTTCCTTGACCGGGTGAATGCGGCGAATCCGGTGCCGGCTGAGGGCGAAATTGAGGCAACCAACCCCTGCGGCGAACAGCCGCTTCTGCCCTATGAGTCCTGCAACCTTGGTTCAATCAATCTGGCGCGGATGGTTAAAGAGAGCACGGTCGACTGGGAACTTTTAGGTCAGGTGGTGCAAAAGGCGGTACACTTCCTTGACAATGTGATTGACGCCAACCGGTATCCGCTGCCGGTGATTGCCGAAAAGACGCGCGCCAATCGGAAGATTGGTCTCGGTGTGATGGGCTGGGCTGATATGCTGGCGCAACTCGGGATTCCGTACAATGCGGCAGAGGCGCTTGAGTTAGCCGAAGCGGTGATGAAGTTCATTCTTGAGCAGGGCAAGCGGGCGTCCCAGCAACTGGCAAAGGCAAGGGGTGTGTTTCCGAACTTTGAAAAGAGCGTTTACTATCCGGATGAAAAGTTGCGCAATGCCACGATTACCACCATTGCGCCGACCGGCAGTTTGAGCATCATCGCCGGTTGTAGCAGCGGGATTGAGCCTTACTTTGCCCTTGCCTTTGAGCGCAACATCCTCGACGGTACCAGGCTGAAAGAGGTTAACCCTTATTTAAGGGCGGAACTGGAAAAGCGGGGCATCTGGAATCAGGCGCTGGAACAGGCTTTATTTGCCGAGGGGAAGCTGAGTAAGATTCCCGATGTGCCGGACGATTTGAAGTTGCGGTTTGTTACCGCACTGGAGTTGACTCCAGAGGAGCACATCCGGATGCAGGCGGCGTTCCAGCGCTATGTGCAGAATGCGGTGAGCAAGACGGTGAATCTGGCAAATCAGGCGAGTGAAGAGGATGTACGCCGGGTGTTCCTTTTAGCCTATGAACTGGGTTGTAAAGGGGTGACGGTCTATCGGGACGGGTCAAGGGCAGCCCAGGTTTTGTCGGTGCAGAGTACCGCAGAGGCGGTTAAACCGCGGGGTCGGGCGCCTTTGTTAACCGGGGTGACGCGGAAGATGGCAACCGGCTGCGGCAACCTGTATGTGACGATTAACCGGGATGAGAGCGGCCGGTTGTTTGAGGTGTTTACCAACATCGGTAAAGCCGGGGTGTGTGCTCAGGCGCAGGCGGAGGCGATGGGCCGGCTGGTTTCGCTTGCTTTGCGCAGCGGAGTTGAACCCAGGCAGATTGTCAAACAGTTGAAGGGGATTTCGTGCCAGTCGCACGCCTGGTCAAAAAATGATAAGATTACCAGTTGTGCCGATGCCATCGCCAAGGCGCTGGAACAGGAGTTGGGTGAGGTTGTGGAGGTGGAGAAGGGTAAAGAGGGCGCCTGTCCAGACTGTGGTGGCAGGGTGGAGTTTCAGGAGGGGTGTCTGGTTTGCGTCTCGTGCGGTTTCAGTAAGTGTCCGTAATCGCAGGGTAGCCAGGGCCGTTTGTTGCCGCTGAAATTTAGGCGCTGGTTGGTTTGCCGGTTTTTTTATTTAGAACCCAAAATTGGGCGGGATTAACGGCTAAGTTTGGTAGCATACTTATAACCAACGATTTTTAAATCTGTTACGAGATTTTGTATCCCGGGCATAGGGCTTACCAATGAGCCGTTCCGGGGGTGGTAATGGGGATAAGTTTGTTTACCCAGAAGGGTGTTGTTAAAGGGAGGGTTTGGTCCAACATAACAGGTGATATTGGGAGCGGGGCTGGTTAGTGGATGAAGATGAGGGCAAGGAGCGGGGCGATGATGAGGGCGGGCAGGAGGTTGAGGATTTTTATCTCCTTGATTTGGAGGAGGTTGATACCGAGACCGATAAGGATGAGCCCGCCCACTGCGGTTAGTTCATCGGCGATGATGGGGTTTAAGGTGTTGCCGAGCAGGCGCACAATAAGGGTTAGACCGGCCTGGTAAAGGAACAGGGGCAGGACCGAGAACAGAACGCCGATGCCGAGCGCGGCGCTGAGTGCAACCGCAGCAACTCCATCCAGGAGCGCCTTGGTGAAGTAAAGGGTGGGTGGTTTGCCCAAGCCTTCTTCAATGGCACCGAGGATGGTCATTGAGCCCATACAGAACAAAAGAAATGCGGAAATCAATCCTTCGGTGAAGCGGTCGGCTTTTAAGGCAAAACGGGTTTTCAGTTTTTCAATTGCCCGGTTGAGCCGCTGGTCAATTTGGAGCAGTTCGCCGATGATGGCACCGGGCAGGATGGAAAAGACGAGAATCAGGATGTGGTGGGTTTTCAGCGCCATTGAGACGCCGAGGAACAGGGTGAAGATACCAATTGCGCCAAATGCGGTTTGGGTAAGGCGTTGGGGCAAACGGGTGTGAAGGAAGATGCCGATGAGGCTGCCGATGATGACGGTGGCGACATTGACGAGTGTGCCAAGCACAGATTAATGTTAGCGGCGGTTTGGTGTCAAGGCAATTGTGGAGTTTTGGGGTAAAAACTTGACTTTATTGCGGAGCGGGGTAAATTAAGAGCGGTGCGCCCGTAGCTCAGATGGATAGAGCGGCAGACTCCGGATCTGCAGGCCACGCGTTCGAATCGCGTCGGGCGCTGGTTTTCATAAGGGGGTAAGATGGATTTTTATGAGGTGATAAATCGGCGTTTGAGTGTTCGGGCGTACAAAAGCGACCCGGTGCCGGATGAGGTCTTGAACCGAATCCTGGAGGCGGGAAGGCGGGCGCCCTCAGCGAAGAACTATCAGCCCTGGAAGTTTATTGTGGTGAAGGACGTGGCGGTGCGCCAGGCGCTGGTGCCGGCGTGCCGCAATCAGGCGTTTATCGCCCAGGCGCCGGTGGTCATCTGCGGTTGTGCGATTGAGGAGCAGGCGTGGAAGGGTATGGGTGGTTACTGGTCCGCGGCGGTGGTGGATGTGACAATTGCGCTGGAGCACATCATTTTGGCGGCAACCGCCGAAGGTTTAGGGACCTGCTGGATTGGCGCATTTATTGAGGAGGAGGTGCGCAAGGTGTTGGAAATTCCTGAGGGGGTAAAGCCGGTCGCGCTCACGCCATTAGGTTATCCGGCACAGGAGCCCAAACCCCGGGACCGCAAGCCGCTGAGCGAGATTGTCTGTTTTGACCGTTACCGGTAGGTAAACTGCCCGTTACTTTCTTTCCCTGACCTCCAGTTCCATAACGATGGCGTCTTCGCCGTTCTCGTAATAGCCCCGGCGGATGTAGGTCGGAACAAAGCCGAATCGGCGGTAAAACTTTTGCGCGCCGGTGTTGGAGATGCGGACCTCAAGATAGACCGAATCGGCGCCCTGATGCCGGGCAAACTGGAGTGCGGTTTCCATCAAACGGCTACCGATACCCTGGCGCCGGACTTCAGGGGCAACCGCGATGTTGGCGATGTGGACCTCTTCCCGTCCCCAGGCGATGAGATAGCCGACCACGCGCCGGGAGTCTTCAGCAACGACGCACAGGGCATCAGGCCGAAAGATGTCCGAGGCAAAGAAGGAACGGCGCCAGGGGTTGGGAAAGGTCTGGGTTTCAATCATCATCACCCGGTCAAGATCCGCTTCGGTCATCTGCCGGATAAGGACATTTCCGCGTTTATCTTCCTGGTCCATTTCTTTTCGGTTCACCGGACAATATGTTAGCCTGAGGAGCGGTTAAGTCAAATTGGTTTTTCTTGACTGAAGAGCGCGGCAAGGTAATTTCATTAAAAGGGACAGCGACAGACCGGAAGCGGAAGTCGCAAGCCGGTTGTCTCTGGCAAGAGCCGGAGGCACAGGGAACGCCGTGCAAATCGGCGACGGTCGCGCCCACTGTGAGCGGCGAAGATTGGTCCATCAACGCCACTGGCAATGCCGGGAAGGCGATGGACGGTGCCGCAAGTCAGGAGACCTGGTCGCTGTCAAGGTCGGTAAACTCTTTGCACGGAAAGGAGTGCCGTAATGGTTCTACTGTTCTTAGTTTCCCTTCTTACCCCATCCGGGGTTTTCCAGGGTCAGGTTTTTGACGCCACGACAAGAGCACCGGTGCCGTTTGCCGAGGTTGAGGTTGCGCCCGCCGGGTTAAAGGTAATCGCCGATTCGCTGGGAAGTTTTCAGGTTAATACCGATGGTCTCGATGAAAAATTTACCATAACAGTATCACGGCTCGGGTACGAAACGCGGGTGTGGAAGGATGTTACTGTTGATAAAACAACGGTGTTTTACCTTTTACCCCGGGCGATTCCGGTCTCAGGGGTAACAAGCACCGCGAGCCGGCTTGGTGCGCTCGTCGCGGTTGCCCAGCCGTTAGCAGTGATAAAAAATGAGCCGAGCCGGACCCAAGGTTTTAACGATGTCGGTGGAGTTATTGGGGCGGATGGTGGTGCGCAGATAAACGACTACGGCAATCTGACCACGGTTATGCTGCGCGGGGCGAATGCCGAACAAACGGTAGTGATGCTTGACGGTGTGCGGTTAAACTCAAGCCTTAACAACATCGCTGACCTCAGTTTGATTCCCCTGGTGTTTGCCGAGGAGGTGGAGGTGATGCGGGGTGGTGCCTCAGCCTTGTACGGAGCGAATCCGATTGGCGGTGTCGTGAACATAAAAACCCCGGAGCCGAAAAAAGGTGGTGCCAGAGTTGGTTTAGGGGTGGGTTCGCTGGGCAGGCGTAATGGTAGCGTAGTGATTTCTGTGCCGGGAACGGTGAACTTCCTTTTTGCCGGTGGTTTGTTACAGTCAAAAAATCGGTGGAGTTATCGTGATGCGCTTGATTCGGTCCGGACCCGTTTGAACTGTGACATCAGCCGGGGTGATTTGCTTTTGAAGTCGCAAACAAGGTTCTGGGACCGGCACTACCTGTCTTTCTCCGGGGTGCTTGGTGTTGCAGACCGGGGTTCGCCCGGTCCGATTTCCTTTCCTTCGGACAGCGCCCGGCTCCGGGATTCAAGGTTGATGACGATTCTTGGTTACGACCTGCAGGAGTCGGACAATGCCCGGCTCAGCTGCCGTTTCTCTCATCAGCGCACCTGGCAGAACTACTTTAACCCTTCAATCTACTTTACCGCGAACGACACCCACCAGATATATCAGACCGGTGTTAATCTCAATCAGTGGTTTAGCCCGCTGCGGTGGTTTACCGGTAATCTTGGTCTGGAGTCGTTTATTGAGCAGGCAAAGAGTACAAAGGTCGGCAGTCCGAACCGGACAACAACCGCACTGTACCTTGAAGTCGGAATCTCCGGGGGCGGGCTGGAACTGAAACCGGCGGTGCGCTACGACCTGTTAATGAGCAAAGGTGGATTAACCGGGGAGGTACCAGTTAAACGGAGTTATGGGGCGGTTAGCCCGAAACTGGCGCTGATTGTAAGCCGATTTTACCCGATGAGTTTTTATCTGGGGGTGAACCGCTCTTTTCGTGCGCCAACATTTAATGAGTTGTGGTGGCCCGATGATGGCTGGACCGCAGGGAATGCGGGTCTGGCACCCGAATTTGGAACCGGAATTGATGGCGGTGTTGGTTATGAGATGGCGGGTAAAGGCAGGCTGCGATTGGGAGTTTATGGAACACAGTTTTCTAATCTAATTCAATGGCTACCGGACAACAACCTCAAATATCAACCGGTTAATGTGGCATCAGCCACGGTTAGTGGCGGGGAGTTAGAAGCCGATTTTGGTTTTGGGTGGTTTGGGTTCAATCTGAATGCGACATTGCAGCGGTGTCGAACCGAAGGAAAGGTGTTGCCTTACAGGCCCTTACTTTCCGGAAAAGGTAGGGTTTGGCTGGCGTATTTGGGGAACAACGAGCCGCCGGTTGTTAAGTTACTCTTAAGCGGAAGGGCGGTATCAAATCGGTTTACCAATAAGGATAACACCGACACGCTCCCTAAATTTGCAATCTTTGATGCCGAGATGGTGATTGACCCGATTCGCGCACTAACCTGGAAGAACAACTGGCACTGCCAACTGGCATTGGGCTGCAGGAACATATTCAACCAGCAGTATCAGGAGATAAAAGACTATCCGTTACCAGACATGAATGTCTATTTAGAAATAGATATTGGTTTATAGTTGGTGATGGATGAGTCCTGATGGTTGAGGCTGTTAACCTTCTTTATTAAAGAGAGGTAGTAATCCTTAGTTTCGTTAAATAGTTGCAGATACTTTTTGGCGACCGGCTCTGCTCTTGGCGGTATAACTTTTAGTGGATTGACCGGTTTGCCCCCTTTGCGAATTTCAAAGTGGAGGTGGGGACCGGTCGCAAGCCCGGTAGCGCCCACATAGCCTACGGTTGCGCCCTGCCGGACAAATCTGCCCTCTTTTATTCCAGGACCATACTTAGACAGATGGCCATAGCGGGAGACAAGACCGCCGGAATGTTTTATTTCTACCAGGTGGCCATAACCACCACACCAGCGCGCCCTGATCACGGTGCCGTCAGCGATGGCGCTCACCGGAGTGCCGCGCGGTGCCACATAGTCAACGCCCTGATGCGGGCGGTAAATCCTTAAAATGGGATGGAACCGCATGCCGAAGTAGGAGGACACTTTGGCAAAGGAGAGCGGCGAACGGAGCACAGTCTTGCGCAGTGATTGGCCCTTTTCGTTGTAGTAGTCCCAGCGACCTGAGGGGTCTTTAAAGTAGAAGCCGTAAACATTTTCGGTTTTGCTCTTGTAGTGGACCGCATAGATTCGGCCATAGCCGTAGGTCTTACCATCAACATTCAACTGGTCAACGAGCAGTTCAAAGGTGTCGCCGTTGTTGCATTCGGTGAAAAAGTCAATGTCGTAGCGCAGGATTTCGGCAAAGTTGACGACCAGTTCGGGAGTCCCGCCGATTTTGAGTAACGAGTTCCAGAGGGAGTTTTCAATTGTGCCCGTGAAGATGCATTTAACCGTGTCAACGGGTTTTATTATTTTTTGTGCGGTTGCATTACCCGCTGAGTCCAGAGAAACTTCATAGGTGGTGATTAAGTTCGGGTGGTAGTCAACACGGGCAAGGTTCAAGCCTTGATAGTAGAAGGAAACCGAGTCGCCCGGCTTCATCTTGCGGAAGTCGAAGTCGGTGCGGCGGAGGGCGGCGTAGATGGTGTTGATCGTCGTTTCGGTCAGGCAAAAGCGCCGCAGGAGCTGGGCAAGCACTTCATTTTTGTCAAGGGTGGCGCCGGTATGGTAAATTGAGTCCGGGTTCGGAAGTTCGGGACCACATACCGGTGCCGGCGGGCGTTTGACCCGGAAGAGGAAAAGGGCGATCGTCGCCGCGCTGATAATCGGGATAAGGAGTAGCCAGCGGGAAAGCGGTTTTGCTGTTTTCGCGGGAGGTGGGGTTAGGGGTGGCGGAATCATAAAATGGTCCTGCCTAATTGGTAGATGCCGGTGGCGGTGAGCCACGAGACGAGAAGGGTGTAGAGTGCGGCAAAAGCCGCCCAGCGTCCGCCCAGTTCGCGCCGAATCGCTGCAAAGGTGGCAACGCAGGGAAAGTACAAAAGGGAAAAAACCATAAAGGCGTAGGCGGAAAGCGGTGTGAAGTATGACTGGAGTGCGCCGGTTAACCCTTCCGGGCTACTGCTGTGGATAGTGGCGAGGGTACTGATGACAATCTCTTTTGCCACAACACCGGCAAGGAGCGCCACCGCTGCCCACCAGTACCCGAATCCCGCGGGTTTCAACAGCGGCGCAAGCAGATTGCCAATTTTTCCTAATAGACTCTGGGCTGAGGCGTTTGGCACTCCCCAGGGTAATCTGCCCAAAAGCCAGACAACAACCACTGCCGGTGCAATCACCACGCCGGCGCGCCGGATGAACAGCCAGGTTCGCGCCCAGGCGGGACGGAGAACGGTGCGCCAGGCAGGCGTGTGATAGGGTGGCAATTCCATAATCAATGGGGCATCTTCTTGGCGGAAGAAGAGATGCCGCAGAAGCCGGGCGATGGCAACCGCGATGAGTACGCCCAGGAGGTAAAGGGAAAAGACGACAAGAAATCGTGCCCGGCTGAAGAAAACACTGGCAAACAGGATGTAAATGGGCAATCGCGCCGAGCAGGAGATTAGCGGGGTTGCCAGGATGGTGAGGATGCGGTCTTTGCGCGCTTCGAGCGTCCGGGCGGCAAGAACCGCCGGCACATTGCAGCCAAAGCCTAAAAGTAAAGGAATGAACGATTTACCGTGCAAGCCCATCTTGTGCATAAATTTGTCCATAAGAAACGCCGCCCGCGCCATATAACCGGAGTCTTCAAGCAGGGCAAGGATAATGTAGAGGATGATTATGTTGGGAATAAATTTCAGAACCGCGCCGATGCTGGTGATGAGCCCATCGGCGATCAGCGAAGTAAACCATTCGGGGACGAAGAGGTTGCTGAGGAGGGTTGCGACACCGCGGGCAAACAGGTTAAATAATCTGTCAAGGAGCTGGCTTAAAGGTGTCCCGAGGGCAAAGACAATAAAGAAGGTTAACGCCATCATTAAAAAGAAGAGCGGGATGCCCAGGACGCGGTTGAGTACGATGGAGTCGATCACTTCGGACAGTTCCAGCGAGCGCTGGATTTTTGGTGTCTGGTGAACGCACTCTTTCAATACCCCCCGGATGAAACCGTAGCGCCGTTCAATGATGGCGCTCTGGGCGTCGTGCCGGTGGCGCCGGGTTAATTCGGCGCGAAAGGCGGACGCGACGCGGGTTGCCTGGGTCAGGGCGGCATCAGCCAGCGGTAATGTATCAGTCCCCGCTTCTCCAGTTTCCAGCAGTTTCAGCGCCTGCCAGCGGCGCTCATCTTCCGGAACCGTCGCCGGTAATGCACTCATTATCCGGGCGACATCGCGCTCAATCTCTTCGCCGTAATCAATGCGCAAGGGTTTGGATTTTTTTTCTTCCCGGCTCAGATTGTGAATCGCCTCCTTCAACTGTTCAACTCCTTCAAGCCGGGCGGCGACAAGCGGTACAACTTTAACTCCCAGCAGCCGGCTCAGCCCTTCGGTATCAACTTCTATCCCTTTTGCCCGGGCAATGTCCATCATATTCAGGGCGACGATTACCTGAGCGCCCATCTCCAGCAGCTGGACAACAAGATAGAGATTGCGCTCCAAGTTTGAGGCATCAACGACCGCGACAACACCATCCGGCTTTTCGCTGATGAGAAAGTTACGGGCAATGCGCTCGTCAATCGTCCAGGCGTCAAGGGCATAAGTGCCGGGCAGGTCAACAACCGTGACCTCATGACCCTGATAGACCGAGCGTCCTTCATGCTTCTCCACCGTGACCCCGGGCCAGTTGCCAACCGCCACGGCGCCGCCCGTGAGGGCGTTGAAAATGGTACTTTTGCCGGAGTTGGGGTTGCCGGCGATGGCGATTTTAATCGGTCGTTTGGACTTCATCACTCTCAGCGATTACCGTTATGCGACCTGCCATTCCCCGACCAATTTGCAGCAACCGACCCTGAATCTCCAGTGTGACCGGACCGGTGTGCCCGTTCTCTTTCCGCACCACCACCGCATCAGGCACAACCCCCTGACGGGCAAGTTTTGCAACCAGCCCGCGACCGCCGGAAATTCCGATAACCCTGAATCGGCCCGGTGGCGCTTCACTTAACCGATAGGTTTTAATCGGTTCCACAATCACCAGTTCTGCTTCTTCCTGACGCAGGGAGATACAGTAGCCCAGCAGTTCGTAAGCACGCGGGTCGCCCATTGGTGCGCAGCGCGAAACCCGGACCCGAACCCCGGGAACAAAACCCATCGTTTCCAGTCGGCGCCGTAGTGCCGGTTTTCCTTCAACCGTTTGGATAACGCCCCAGTCGCCCACGGCAAGTTCGCTCAGTCTTTTCATCGGACTCCGAGTCGGCGGATAAATCCCATCAGGCGCTGCGCGGTTTGCGGCGAGAGGGCGTGCTCTAAACGGCAGGCGTCCTGGGCGGCAATTTCAGCACTGACACCGAGAACCTGCCGCAGGAACTGTTCCAGAAGGAGATGACGACGATAAATTGCCGCGGCGTAGTGCCGTCCGGTATCAGTTAGTTCGACACCACCATAGTGCTCGTGCCGCACCAGTCCCCGGGTTTTCAGCTGGCTCAGGGCATTGACGACAGAGGGCCGGCTCACTCCTAAGAAACGGGCGATATCCTTTACTCGAACCGGACTTTTTTCGGCACCGAGCAAAAGGATGGCTTCGAGGTAATCCTCTCCGCTTTCGCCCAAAGAGGACCGAAAACGACCAGTGTTATTCTTAACTAACATTGTTAGCCTCATCTAATTTTAATTGCCAAAGAGTGTGCAGTCAAGCAATAACGAGCCGAGGTGGTCCGGGGTTAGTAAAGAAGTTTTTAGCTACCCGGACACTGCCGGCAGATTATCGGGTCCAAACCCCGGCCTTCGTAGGCGCGATGGAAGTGATTCTGGAATTCGGCGACCAGTTTTTTTGCCCTTTCTTCGTATGCCGCTTTGTTGTCCCAGGTGTTTTTCGGATTGAGGATTTTGGGGTCTGAGACATTGGGACAGGCGACCGGGATTGAAAGCCGGAAGAAGGGTTCGGTCTCGTAGTGCACGCTGTCAAGGATGCCGGCGAGCGCGGCCTGAACAATCTCGCGGGTGAGGGTGATGTCAATCCTCTTGCCTACTCCATAAGGACCGCCGGTCCAGCCGGTGTTAACGAGGTAGACGCGGGTGTTGTGGCGTTTGAGTTTTTCGCCTAAGAGGTAGGCATAATCTTCGGGCTTGCGCGGCATAAAGGGCTGGCCAAAGAAACGGGAGAAGGTGCTTTTGGGTTCAACGATGCCGGTTTCGGTGCCGGCAAGTTTTGATGTGTAACCCATTAAAAACCAGAACATCGCCTGTTCGCGCGTAAGTCTGGCAACCGGGGGAAGGACCCCATTGGCATCCGCGGTGAGGAAGATGATGGTTTCCGGGTTATTACCAATTGCCGGGGTTTTAATGTTCTTTAAAAAGGAGAGAGGATAGGAGCCGCGGGAGTTTTCCGTGAGGCGCGGGTCAGTAAGGTCAAAGCTACCGTCCGGATAGACGAGAACATTTTCAATAATTGCCCCGTGTTCCAGGTAGGGGGCTTCATGGAAGCAGGCGTGGTAGATGTCTGGCTCTTTTTCCGGGTTGAGGTTGATGAGTTTGGCATAGCAGCCGTTTTCAAAGTTGGCGATGCCATGGTCGGACCAGCCGTGTTCGTCATCCCCTAACAGTTTACGCCGGGGGTCGGCTGATAGACTGGTTTTGCCGGTACCGGAAAGGCCCAAAAACAGGGCGACATCGCCGTTGGCACCCTCATTTGCCGCACAGTGTAAGGGCAGGATACCGTAATCTGGTAACAGGTAGTTCATTACCGTGAACATCAGTTTTTTGATTGTGCCGCAGTAGGCAGAGCCGAACACAATCCCGAGGTGGTTGTCGTAATCAATCGCGATTGCCATTGTGCTGGTTTTGCCGGTTTTGGGAAGGCGGCGCAACCGGCCCGAGTACTTTTCCGAGTCAAGGCGGTCGTAAGGTAGGGCGATGAGGGTAAATGGTGTTTGGGCAAATATGGAATGGTTGATATCAGGCGGAATCGGCAGGAACATATTGTCGCAGAATAGAGCATGCAGGGCGCGGTCGGTGATGACGCGCAGGGGCAGGGCATAATGGCTATCAGCACCAATTGCCCGGTCAAGCTGGTAAAGTCGGGGTTTTGTTGCGAGCCGGGCGAGCGCATCGTTGAAAAGCATATCAAATGTTTCCGGTGTTATCGGCAGGTTGTTCGGGGAGGACCAGTCAATTTTTCCTTCTGACTCCGGGCGCAGAACCGTTACGGTGTCCTGGGGTGAACGGCCCGTAGAATCGGCAGGAGTCCAGGTGGCAAGACAACCCGGTTTTGCGACCAGCGCCTCACGGCGTTCAACCGCTTCGGCGATTAACTGGCGCCGGGCGGGATTGTGCTGAATGCCGGGATGGTTGTTCAGGACCTCTTCAAGCTGACGATGAAATGGGTTCATACGGAACCTGAGCCGGGACGTTCGGAGCCTTTACTGATTGCGGATTGGGCAGCAACAAGTCGGGCAACCGGCACACGGAAAGGTGAACAGGATACATAGTCAAGTCCGATTTTGTGGCAGAATTGAATCGTTGCCGGGTCACCACCATGCTCGCCGCATATGCCGATTTTGAGTCTGGGGTTTGCCTTTCTCCCATTCTGGACAGCAATTTTTAGGAGCATACCGACCCCTTTCTGGTCCAGGGTGTCAAACGGGTTTTCCTTCATAATGTTCAGGCGTTGATATTCGTTAAAAAACTTGCCGTAGTCGTCGCGGGAAAAGGCGAAGGTCAACTGGGTAAGGTCATTGGTGCCGAAAGAGAAAAAGTCGGCAGCGCGGGCAATCTCCTGGGCGAGAAGGGCGGCGCGCGGTACTTCAATCATTGTACCGACCGAGAAGTCAACCGGCACACCGGTTTCCGCAAACACCTGAGCAGCGATTTCTTCAATCAGACGGCGCTGGCGGGCAAGCTCTTCGGCGTCGCTGACCAAGGGAATCATAATTTCCGGATGAACCCGGCAGCCTTCGCTTTTTACCTGGCTCGCGGCTTCAAATATCGCCCGGGCTTGCATCGCGGTGATTTCCGGGTGGATGATGCCCAGACGACAGCCACGAAAACCGAGCATCGGGTTCTGCTCTTCAAGGAGATGGATTTTTTCCTGAATTTTCTCAACCGCAATACCCAAACGGTCGGCAAGCTGGGCGATACGCTCGGGGTCCTTGGGCAGGAATTCGTGCAGCGGTGGGTCAAGGGTGCGAATCGTTACCGGAAATCCATCCATCACCCGGAAGATATGGACAAAGTCATCGCGCTGCATCGGCAGGAGTCGGTCGAGCGCCTGTTTTCTGCCCGCAGCATCGGCGGCAAGAATCATCTCCTGCATCACCCCAACGCGGTCCGGGGCAAAGAACATATGCTCGGTACGACACAAGCCGATACCCTGAGCACCAAACTGTCTTGCCCGGGCGGCATCTTCGGGTGTGTCGGCATTTGCCCGGACGCGCAGGCGACTCATTTTGTCTGCCCAACCGAGTAAAGTGTTGAGCTCTTCAGAAAGCTGGGGTTGTTGCATCGGAACGGTGCCGATGATGACCGCACCGGTTGAACCGTCAATGGTGATAACATCGCCCTCTTTCAATTCATGGGTGTTGATACGGACGGTTCCTTTCTCATAGTCAATCTGGAGGACCCCGCACCCAACTACCGCCGGTTTACCCATACCCCGGGCAACAACTGCGGCGTGCGATGTGGTACCGCCGGCTGCTGTGAGGATGCCTTCGGCTTTTGCCATTCCCGCGACATCGTCGGCTGAGGTCTGATGCCGGACGAGGATTACCTTTTTGCCCTGTTCGGCAAGTTCCCGCGCCCGGGCGGCGCTTAATACGATTTCGCCGGCAGCGGCGCCGGGTGAAGCCGCTATACCTTTTGCCACCGCATCGTATTTAACCCCGGGAGCGATGGTCTTGTGGAGGAGGGCACCCACCGCTTCCGATTCGATCCGAAGGATGGCATCCTGGCGGCTGATAAGCCGTTCTTTTGCCATATCAACGGCAATTTTAACCGCCGCGGTTGGTGTTCGTTTGCCACTCCGGCACTGGAGAATCCACAGTTTGCCCTTTTCCAGAGTCCATTCAACATCCATCATATCCCGGTAATGGCACTCCAGCCGTTTAAGAAGTTTTGTTAGTTGTTGATAGACTTTCGGCTGGGTTTGCGCAAGGGATGAGACAGGTAAGGGTGTGCGGATGCCGGCAACGATGTCTTCACCCTGGGCATTGTTCAGGTACTCGCCGTAAACCTTCTTTTCGCCGGTTGCCGGGTCCCGGGTGAAGGCAACACCGGTCGCCGAATCTTCGCTTACATTGCCGAACACCATTGCCTGAATGTTGACTGCGGTTCCCCAGTCGTCCGGTATGGAGTAAAGCCTGCGATACTCTTGAGCCCGCGGGTTGTTCCAGGATTCCAGCACCGCGATAATTGCGCGCCAGAGTTGTTCATACGGGTCCTGAGGAAATTCCGCGCCGGTTGATTGCCGGATGACCTCTTTAAATGCGGTAACAACCCGAATCAGGGTTTCTTCGTCCATGGGCATTGGAGCAGCAGACTGCTCTTGGTGGACAATCGCTTCAAACTTATCCCGACCGGTTTTTAACACGACATCGCCAAACATTTCGAGTAACCGCCGGTAGGCGTCAAGGGCAAAGCGACGATTTTTAGTAATCCGACCGAGTCCTTCTACCGTAACATCGTTTAGCCCTAAGTTCAGGACGGTGTCCATCATACCGGGCATTGAAGCGCGTGCCCCAGAACGGACCGATAACAGAAGAGGGTTTTCCGGGTCACCAAACTTTTTGCCCGTAGCCTTTTCAAGGAATTTAATACCCTGCGACACCTGGGTTTTTAACCCGGGAGGCAGTCGGTGGTGTTTCATATAATAGACACACACCGGTGTGGCGATGGTGAAACCGGGTGGTACCGGCATTCCCAATCGGGTCATTTCGGCAAGGTTGGCGCCTTTGCCGCCCAAGATGTCTTTCATTTTTGCCGTGCCATCGGCATGTCCTGACCCAAATCGATAAACAAGTTTTTTCATCATTCTTCCTTTCATAATAGTTATCGTCCGCGCCAGAAAATGAGGTTTAAAAGCAGTGTCAGGATAAGGGAGATGAGAATCCCGGAGGCGAGCGGGATGTAAACGGTTAGATTAGGACGCTGAATTACAATGTCTCCGGGCAATCGGGCGATGCCGATTCGGCCGAAAAGCATTAGTGCGCCGCCGATGATGATGAACAAAGCGCCGATTAAAAGAAAGAACCTGCCGAGCAGTTGAAGGTTAATCATCGTTCGGGGTCTCAGGAGGAGTGTTTGATTCAGGATGTTCGCCCGCAGCGAGAAAACCTTGAATGAGGTCTTTTGCCGGTGCTGAATCCTCTTCTCGGACTAGAACTTCGCCCCAGGCGGGCCGCATCACCTGAGCGATGCCGTCATAAGCCGGAATCTGGAAGGAGTGAATCATCGCCGGAATACCATTGTTTTCCAAAAGGTCTTTAATGGTATTCGCCATAAACTCATTTTCCGCACGGTAGACCGCAATTAAAGCCATAGAAAATATTATAACAAACTCTGGTTTGTATTCAATTTATTAGACTACGAGTTTGAGCCGTCAGTTGCGGATAATAACTTAGTGATATACCTTGATTTGGATTGAAATCGAAAAAAGAGGGGCGGAAGACCGCCCCTCTTTCTGGCTGATAGGAGGTGTTATCTATTTTCGATTTCGCCAATCACCACAAACTCAACACGGCGGTTAAGGGCACGGCCTTCCGGCGTATCGTTTGAAGCCTTGGGCATACTTTCGCCATAACCGCGGGCAATGAGTCGGGAAGCATCAATTCCCATCTGTTGAACAAGGTAGTTTACCACCGCCCAGGCACGCTGTTCGGACAGTTTCTGGTTGTACTCGTCCGAGCCAACATTATCGGTATGTCCCTGGATTTCCACTTTGATGGTCGGGTTGTCTTTTAGAATCTGATAGGCAGCCTGCAATGCTTCCTGGGATTCGGGGAATTTAAGGGTCGCTTTGTTGAAGTCGAAGTAAACACCTTTCAGAGTTACGGTTGTTCCGACTTTGACCAGGGCAAAATCGTGTTTTGCCGGTTTGCCTTCTTCAACTACCAGTGCCGCTGTCTGGTTGATGTAGCCCTCAGATTGGACGACAACCGCATATGGTCCGGCGGGCAGTTCGGTGGAATAGACACCGGTACTCGGGTCATTGTTGACCTCGGTGAACACCGTACCATCGGCGGCGTTTTTGAAAGTAACCTTTGCTGGCAGTGGTTTGCTCGTGCCCCGGTCGGTTACCACACCGGTGATGATAGATTTTACTGCAAGTGGAGTGAGGATGAACGGTTGGTTCGTTACCCGATTTTCCTCAATCTTTACCGTCGCGGTGGCGGGGAAATAGCCATCGGCTTTAGCGGTAAGAGTGTAGGTACCAACCGGAATGTTGTCTTTGCGGAAGGCGCCGGTCGTGGGCTCAACGGCAATTGTGCCGAGGTCGGCTTCGGTAAATGTGATGGATGCGGCAACAGGCTTCCCGGTGCGAGCGTCGGTAACGGTGCCGGCAAGGATGCCGTAGGTAACAAGGGGATGGAGTTCAAACTGGATGGGACCGGCTGGTTTGGTTTCGATGTTGACAAATGTTTCAAGGGGCCGATAGCCTTCGGCGGTTACTTTGACCTTAAGAACACCGACCGGCAGTTTTTTCAGGGAAACAAGTCCTGAGGAATCGGCAACAAGGGGCTTTAATTTTGGGTTGTCCGGGAATTCAACGGTTGCGGCGAGTGGGTTCTGGGTTGAGGCGTCAATAACCCGGGCGTTGAGCATTCCGTAAACAACCGGCGCTTTACGGAAGAAGGGGGTGGCGATGTTCATCCCGAAAATCACCTCGTTGGGAATACTTTCACTCAAACTGAAGGTGTAGCCCAGTGATAAGGCAAAGCCGCGCGGTGAGCCAAAGGTGACTCCGGGTGTCAGACGCACGATGCCATTGTCGGTGTCAAAAATACCGGTGGAGGTTTCAGGTTGGCGGGAGGTGAGTTCGGCAAACAGTGCCAGACCTTCGGCTGCCAGTTCGATGCCGGTGCCGTAATTTGTCCAGGAGCCGGATTTGCCATAGTTGAAAATCAGGTTTGGTGCGGCGGGAAGGAGGTCCTGAAACCGAAGTGTTGCCAGCCCTGCCCAGGACAAGGTGTCGTAAGCAACAGCTGAAGTGTCCGTCCAGTAATAAGGTGATTCGGGTTGAGCTCGAAACTTGAAGGTGTAGGATACGGTGCCGCCCAGTTTCAAGACCGGCAAATACGGGATTGACAGTTTTGCACCGGCTTTGAGGTCGTGGAGTCCAAAGTCATAGGATTTTTCCCCGATTTTAGCATACTGAAAGATGCCACCCCAGGTGGTGAAGATTTCGGCGCCGACATAGCGGGTTGAGATTGGGGTGTAGTGGAATGTTGGGGCGATAAGGTCCGCAATGTAGCCCTTGTTGGACTGTGCGCCATCGTAATAGGATGGGTTCCGGCCCAGGAGATGAAGGGCGATGTTTAAACCTGCATCTTCGGTCTGGGCATCCTGAACCCGGAACAACCCTTTGCCACCACCGATTCCGGTGTAGCCTAAGAGCGCAGTTGTTAGACAGGTTAATATAAAGACACTTTTGTAAAATTTCATCTCTTACCTCCTTTTTAGTTTAAGCGGCACAGGTTTTCTTTCCTGTGCCGCAAAAATTTTCAGGACAACTTTTTACTGCCCGATACGGGTCGGGTCGTCGTAAAAGTCTGAGACCGAAACCTCCATTTTGTTGGTGGCTTCAATCGGTCTGCCCGATGCATCGTCATAGCCCGAGAACTTGACCGTTGCTTCGAGGACAAGGTAGTCGTAGCCACTAAGATACTCTTCTTTATACCAGGCAGAGAATAGTTCAAATTCGCCGGTGACGGTTTTTTTGCCGGTTGGGTCGGACTGGACCACGATTTTGCAGGGGACAACGATTTGAGGCAACGGTTCACCCAGTTCGTCGCCGCCGATGCGCTTAAAGGTGATGGTCGCCTTTTCAATGTGAGCCTGATAAGGAGTCCAGGTTGGTAACCCGGGTCCAATTTCGACATACTGGAATTCAGCAGATACAACATCGGTTGGAACCACTTCAATTTCTTCTGCTTCACCGGTTTCCGGGTCGCGTTCAATACCCCGGTCACTCAGGTCCGAATAATAGGGCGATTCAATGGATACAACCCGCAAGGCGTTCTCCCGCTGACAGGAGACCATTGTAAACATTGCGGCACAGACGAGTAAAAGGACAGAAAGGTTTCGACGCAAAGCAGTCCTCCTTTTTAATTTGTAACATTTTATAATTTCATAGCCTGTTGTCAAGCATTATCTTAACGACCTTTTTTCTGTCGGTAAATGCTGAATTTGCCGTACCCCGATGCCAAGGGTGCTAAAATCCTATGATATTTAGAGATTTACTGTTATCGATGCATAAAACTCCCGCCCGATAATCGGTCCCCAGTAGTATTCAATTTCCTGGTGGTGCTGAAGTGGTGGCTGATAGTAATCCCAGACATTGTTTATTCCCAGTGCAAGGCGAAAGACGCCCAATTCCTTTGCTAACCGGAGATTCATCACAGCGTATACAGGTGAATTGTAATGGTAAACGCTATCCATGCCATGAACCGCCTGAACCATCATTGGCCCATTAACTTCCCCCGTAATGCTGAGTTCTGTGTTCCAGTAGCGTAACCGATAGGCGGCAGAGTAATTGATTGCCCAGCGTTTAACAAAAGGAAGTATTTCGTGGGCAGCAGTTTTCGGCACCAGATAAAAGGCGTTAATAGTCGCCGAAAGGTTCCCATTGAATGATATATTAGTGGTGAGCTCTGCTCCAGTAGAATATGCCACTTCATCGAGGTTGTAGTAATAAAACACCGCTCGTTTACTAATGCTATCGAGACCGTCTAACTTTGCGGTTATGAAATTCGCCACCCGGTGGCGGAAAAAATTTAGTCTGAGGTCGGCGATAAAAGATTTGGTTAACAGTCTGCGGGCAGCGCCTACTTGCAGAGACGAAGATGATTCGCGGGTTAAATTCGCATCACGCCGGATGGTATATTTATAACCGGCAGGGATGTTTTCCATACTTTCAAAAATAATGGTTGGTGTGCGAAAACCGGTGCCAGCAGCAATGTTTAAATCGAGCGGTCCCAAAAACAGTTTCAACGCCCCGTAAGGCGAAACAATCGTTCCGTAGTCAGAGTTAAAGTCAACCCTTAATGCAGGCAGAAAGTCGTTACCAATTATACCTAAAGGTAAACTTAAGTTTTTCCCTGATGCCCAGATGCCGGTGTTAAACTCGTTATAAGACACAAATAGACGACTGTCTCTCAGATGCTGTTGAGAAAAAACGACCCCGGCATTTGTCTTTTCGATACCGCCGGTAAGTTCGCCGTAAACCGTTGTCTGGAATGCTGAATAATTGGCGGTTTCTATTATCCCATCTTCCTGGTGCTGGGAACCGGCTAATCGGAGTTTTAGTTCCTTATTTTCTTTAGTGAAGCTGGTACTGTGCCACAAATCCCAACGTCGGGTGTGGACCTTTTCTGCTAACGGATTGACTCCGTATTCAGAATCAGGAACAATTGCGCCACCCCGGCGCAATTCATCGCCAAAGGAGGCACCGGTACTAAACCGCCAGTGGGTACCGGGAAAGTAGCGGACAGTAGCAAGCAGTAGGTCGCGTCGATATGCGGTATTTTCGGCTATTTCATCATGATTCAGGTCGACAAAATATCTGTCTCCATGCGCCCCGATAAAGCTTAAGGACACTGGATTCAAATTACTCCCAAGGCTCGCCGAAACGTCATTGCCATAACTGCGTCTGGTATAACTTGCTCTTGCTTCCAGAGTTCGGGCGGGTTCAGGCAGAATGAGATTGAGCGCCCCTGCAACCGCATCGCTTCCCCAAAAAGCACCAGATGCACCTTTAAGCACCTCAATGCGCTCTACAAACTCAATTGGAACGAGGTCAAGAATATAGCGAGAGGCAAGATTGGAAAAAAGCGGCATACCGTCAAGGAGAATTAGGGAAAAACGGCCGGGTAGTCCTTGAATTGATACTTCGCTTGCTTCGCAGGCGCTACAACGTTTTTGTAACTGGATACCACTCTCTAATGCGGCTGCCTCACCTATTGTACCTTTCCCGGCTTCTTCGGCAGCCCTTTTAGGAATGACGACGATGGGTGTGGGTCCTTTTGCCTCGTGTATAACCTCGCGCTGTACCTTAGTTTCAACCGCTGGTAGCGGAATCGCACTCTTTTTAAGTTGAACATTATTTTTCACTCTTTGCCCATGCTCAACGAACACCGTCACTGTTTCCGGTTTGAAACCAATAAACTGGTATATCACCCGGAACGCTCCGTGCATCGGTAGTTCCAGGAAATAGTTTCCCAGGCTGTCGCTGGTTGTACCAACTGAGAGGTTTTCCAGATAGATATGGGCTCCGGGGAGCGGTGAGTTTAAAGCATCGGTAACCTTACCTTCAACCGCTCCATGGAAAGCGCTGAGGGTTGATATCAAGAATGCTGTTACGAGTATAACTTTCAAAAGGCACATATTTATTCCCCTTTTTCCCTTGCTGATATTTTGTCACACGGAAGCAAGTGTTATCCTCCGTGGTTAGTTTTTACCGGTGAACAATGAGTTTGTCACGGCAGGATGCGGAGCGGGTTTGAAACTGGTCGCCACTCAGGATTTCGCCAGTTTGAGCGTCAATTTTATAGAGGTAGATGCCGTTGGCAAGAGGGGTGCCGTCGCGGTCGCAGCCATCCCACTCAATCTGGTTGTAGCCGAAACCGCACTCCTGGGGCCCGATGATGCGCACCAGGCGGCCCGAAATGGTGAAGATTTTTACCGTGACCCGAGCCGGGCGCGTAAGGGTGAAAGTAAAAATTGCCCGGTCTTTTACTGGATTGGGAAAGACAAGGCAGGTGTCGATGCGGAGTTGTTCCCGCAGGTCAGTTTTGAGGTAGTAAGTTCCAATACGGCGGTTGAGGAGGTTGTCGGCGACCAGGATAATCAGAGAGTCGAATGTTTGCTCCAGTGTCAAGGGGTAAGAAAACCTGCCGGTGGTGGCGGAGTTGTCGTCGTAGGTGAAGCGGTCGTTTAACTGAATTTGTTTAGCCGGGTCGCTCAGGTACAGTTTTAGTCCATAAGCGGGGTCGGGTAAAAGCAGAACCCCGGACGGGTCAGTAACGGTGCCGTGCAGGGTAAACCTTTTTGGAACCCAGGTTGTGTCTTTAAGCCGGAGTAGGACATTGTCAGCCCGGAGGGTGATTTCAGGTGCTTGGCTGTCGGTTGTTGGCGCCGGGTTCGGGCTAAGGTACATCGGTGCGGAGAGTAAGGTTCTGGCGTCGGTTCCGTGCCAGAGGATTGCGGAGATTAAACAGGTTTCGCGTTTGCGGACATATCTGCCATTGCCGACAACAATGGTATCCGGATAGTCGGTTTTAGGGACGATGAAGGTTCCTGAAAAGGTGCTGTTTTGGAAGCTGCCGGTGCCACGGAAGATTTCCTGTCCGGGAAGGATATAGGTGATGTTCGCGGCATCCGAGAAGTAGTACCGTTCTCGGGCGGCTTCGGTTGCTCTGATTTCATAATAACCCTGGTTTAACTCCGGCGTGATTTCCCACTGAACCCAGCCACCAGGGTAAAAAGTATCCGGGGTTGCGGTCGGGCGGTTGCCAATCTGGGGGAGTCGCAGTTTTGTTGCCGGGTCCCCAAAGAGAATGTAGAGGTTACTCTGGAACCAGGCTTCATAGAATGCCGGGCCAATCGGCTCTTCAGGGTGGGCAAGGAGATGGGTAAAAAGTTTGTGGGCAAAGTTTTCGTTGGAGCCCGAGTAGGTCGCTTTTGAGGCGCCGATAGTGGCGATGCATCCTTCGGCACTGCGTACCAGTTCTTCGGCAATCGCCTCGTATTTGGTGTCGTCGAAGCGGCCCACGCCACAGGAGCCGAAGAAGGCAAGCGGGTTTCGGCTGCCATTGTTGACCAGCGGAACATCTTCGATATTGAACGCCCGTTCGTGACACAACTGGAAACCGGCGCCGTGCCCAAAGAAACACCAGAGAAGGGCGCCGAGGTCTAACTGGCGCAAAAGTTCGACTTCAGCCTTGGGCTTTGATTTGATTGCCTCCAGGGGGTATTCGGTTAAATATACCTTGACAATGTCGAGCTGGTTGCCGGCAAGCGGGGCGATGCGCTCGCAACCTTCGATGTGAATGGTACTCTCCCTTTTTGTGGGGTCACCAAGGTACTCGTCATCACCGAGTAAAAGCAGCCGTTTTGCCCAGAGCCCGAGTTCCTGGGTCTCATATCTTTTTACTTTATCCAGAAACTGACGCAGTTCCTGAGGGGTGCGGCTGGTGACACGGGCGAGAATCATATCCGGACTGGAGCCGCTGCCATCAAAGTCAGCAAACCAGGCGTCAAGGGCTTTGACATAAGGGTTGTAGACTTCGTAGTCAAGGTCAAAACCGATTTCGTAAGCGGGCACACCGGGGTGTTTTCCCAGCCCGAGGTTGTCTTTGTAGTCGTAGGTGGCATCACCGGCAAGGAGTCCGTAGGCAGGCTGTTTTGTGGCGAGGAAGGTTTTAATCGCACCGGGCTCTTCCATACCGAAGGCATAGTCGTCGTAGATTTGGCTCAACGGGACCGCCTTGGCGCTTGCGCCGGTGATACCTGAGATGTTGTTCTCGCGATAGCGAGCAAATTGCCGGGCAACGGGTAGAAACTCGTCCGGGCAGATGATGTAGTAGTCGGCTTTCTCCTCCGGATTGCGCAGGGTGCCGGGCTGGCGTTTTTTAAGCGAGACCGGTGTGCGCAGTCCGGCAGCGGGGCTGCCGAAGAAGTTTCCCGAGCCGTTCCACTGGAAACGGCCCTGGTTTTCCGCAAAGGTTAACGAAATGCGCTGGGGTTGGAACGGATTTGTGACATCAAGGATAATAAAATCTTCACCGACACCGCTGATTGAGAAGGCGCCACCGCTGCGGGTGTAAAATTCGATGGCGGATTGATTGCGGGTAATCGTCAGGTTTTGAGTGTAGTCCGCCTCGATGTAGTCAAGATAAACATCAGCCGCGCCCAGGAGCGTTACCGTGAGGGTGTCTTTCTTATTTTCGGGAGCGGCGGCAGCGAGCGGCAGATTTTCAAACACGAACACATTTGCCGGGCAGTTCTGGTTAGTGGCGGCAATTGCCACAGTGTCCAGTATCGTGCCGTTAAGATACAGCACCGCATAATAGGTTTCTGAAGTTTTATCGGTCCAGGCGTAAAAACGGACGGTAAGTTTATTTATTGTGTCGCGATTGGGCAGATTGAGTTCGCGGTAGAAGGTTGCGCTCGGCGCACCGGCGTTGGAGTAGCGTTCCCAGACCCAAAGCAGTCCGGAGCGAGCCGGACAGAGTTTGTCTTCTTCAAGACGAACCCGGTTCAGGGCACGGGTTTGCGGATTTGCCGGGTTTGCGGCCGGGACCTGAGCCATCCTTTTTCCATTGTCCGAACCCCAGGTGAGCCAGAACACCCGATACCGGGTGTAGTAGTTTTGCTGCCATTCCGTCAAGGAGTCGTTCCAATAGGATGGCGCCCGGGCGTAGAACAGGATTTGGTCCTGGGGGTCAAATTTTCCATCTTCAGTACCCGAAACATCGATGGCAACCTCAATCATCGTGTCCGGATATGGTCCGTTCAGGGGATAGGGACCGATGGTGTAAAGCCGGAAGGTGCGCGGGTCGATTGTTACCGGGTCAAAACCGGCGTTCTTCAAATCGTTGGGGGTGATTTTGTAAATACCGGTCGTCTCGGTTTTCACCTGGCACCAGACCGGAAACCGGTTGAAGAAGTTGAAAGAGTCCTTTTCTGGTCCGGGTGTTTTCCAGTGGATTGCGGTTTTGCCGTTAAGGAGTAATCGGGTTAGCACCGAATCGAAGGGGTCGGGCTTGAGATTTTGCCGGGCAGGACGGCTGAAGTTGAGGACACAGTTTACCTGATGGTGAATCAACGCCCTTTTTTGGACCGGATTGTATTGGACTGGATTCAGTTTGATGCGGGCGACCCTGATGTTGCGGACTGTTTCAATACTCAGCAGTTCTGCTGGGGCTTTGGGCCAGAACTCATCTTTTTCATACATTCCGCCCGGTGCAACCGGTTGTTCGCTCAGTGCTGGTGCCGGGCGAATTTCAACTCCGGTCTGTTTCTCGGTTCTGGCTGTCGAGTATTGAAGCCGGACTTCACCTTCCTGAGGCACGCCCACTAAAACGATTTTGCCCGGCAGGTCAGGTTCACCAGGTAGAGCGATGCGGTCGGCATCGGGTAAATCTATTCCGGTTCTTCCGGTGGTGATGTCAAGGGAGTCGATACAAAACTCAAACTGGACCTGGGTTGGGGTTTCAGAGATTAAGCGGGTTGAACTGGCACCGAAGGTTAAAAGCGGGAACAGGGATAAAAAAATGATAAGGGCGGGTGCCGATTTTTTCATAACTAAAAAATTTTAATAGTTAAATGTTAGTGGTCAAGGTAAAATCAGTCCTAAAATCGCGCCGGCGAGAAGGAGCCAGATTGGCTCAACCCGGAAACGCAACAGCAAAATCAGGGTGATAACGGCAATGAGCGCCGGAACCAGTCCGGTTAAGGTGGTTTTGGCAATAAAAACGGTTGACACCAGAAGCATACCGCAGACCGCTGGCATAACCCCGCTGAGAAACGCCTGTGCCCAGGTGTTTCCTCTTATCCGGTTGTAGGCGTGAATCAAGCCGAGAAGCATCAGGGCAGAGGGTAGAAATGTTCCAATGGTCGCGATGAGGGCACCGGGCAAGCCGAGCACTTTGAACCCGATGAAGGTTGCCATAATTGCGACCGGTCCTGGGGTCATCTGACCGAGCGCGACCGCATCGACGAACTCCTGCATTGTAAGCCAGCCCCGTAACTGGACCACTTCATGCTGTAAAAATGGGATGGCGGCAAACCCACCGCCAAAGATGACGGTTCCCATTTTGAAGAAGACCAGCGCCAGTTCGCCCGCTTTCTGAATTGACGGTCCTAAAGAACTGGCGGTAGTGATAAGAAAGGGAACTGGTGTCAGGGTCATAATTGGAGGGGTTTTCTTGGGCTTAATGCCAGACAGGACGATTCCCAGTACCCCACAACCGAGAACAACGAGCAGGACATCACCTTTGAAAAAGAGCGCAATTGCGGCGATTGTGCCAATTATTACTCCCTTTAAACTCTTGATATTTGACCTGCCAATAGACCAGGTTGCCCAGGCAAGGATGCCGGCAACCACCGGTTGGATACCGGCAAAGATTTTTGCAATCAAAGGCAGCGTACCAAAGCGGAAATAGAGGATGCCAAGGGCACACATCAGAATAAAGCCGGGTAAAAGCAGGGCGACCGCAGCACAAACCATCCCTTTTATGCCGGCAAGGCGATAGCCAATATATTCGGCGTAATTAGAGACGAAAGGACCGGGTAACATCTGACCCATCGCCACCGCGGTTGCGAGTTCCTCATCGCCAATCCACTTTTTCTTTTCAACAACCTCCTGGCGGATGATTGCCAGCATTCCAGGTCCGCCGCCAAAGCCGATTAAGCCGACTTTAAAGAAGGTCAAGCCAATTTGTTTTAATGAGACCGGTTTGGTGTTATCGGTGTCTTGTGAACTGCTCACCTGCCAATTTTAGATTGCAGGCAGTAAAACTCAAGAAATGTTGCGGGTTACCTTCTGGGTTTATATCCCAGTCCGACACCAAGCGAGGCGGCAGGGAGACGCATCGGCCTCCCCCACATCTCACCCGATGTGAGGTTGGCACCGATGTGCAGCAAAAGGTTGCGCTTCAGGGGTAAGGTGCCGGTTAAACCAAGCGCGATGCCGCGCAGGCCGATGCCGGCGGTGCCGGTAAAATAGGGGTTGAAGTCATAAATATACCAGATGTCCAGAAGTCCCGGAAAACCCAGGGTAGTTTGAAGCGCTCCCTTTTTGCCGGTGCGGAACTTGGCGCCGATTTGAAAGTCGTAAATAAGTGGTGAAAAGTATGGACCCTCATGACTGTGTGTCAACCATATACCGTTACCAACAATACCCTGCAAAACCAGCCCTGCCTTTTCTGAAAATCCGTAGTTCAGGCGCAAGGTTCCTGCTATGTCTAAGTAGTAATCACTATAGCCGAAACCTATCGGATAAGGTGGTACTGGTGAAAATCCAGAGGTGGCGTATCCGGTGTTCAGGCTTATTCCGCCGGTGATTTTAGGTCCGGGCACTATTTCTGCCCGGTCAAAAAACGGGATTGAACACCCCGCCAAAGCCAACAGGACAAGTATCACGAATCGGCAGCCATTTTTGAACATCCAACCTCCTCAGTGCGGTTTTTACTACCGCCTATTTGATAGTTGCCGAAATTAGTTCGCCGTGATAGATAAATGTGTAACCGGCAAAAGTTTGTTCAAAATGGTACTGGACATTACCCACTCTGTCGGCATACCATTCGTACATTCGTAAGGTGTCGGCACCGGAGATGGAACGGGTTTCAATCTTCCAGGCATTGCGGTAAGTGCCAGCGGCTACGGTGATGTCTTCCTTCTTCAACACTTCAGCGGTCATATCTTGATTTACCCGCCACTGTTTTCCCGCGGCAAGCGGTAGTGCCAAAATGGTATCGGGTTCAGTGTCGTCTTTGCTGTCATAGCTCAAAACAAATTTGTCGGTTTCTCTTACATAACAGGTTTCATCAATCGTATAGGTGCTTTCGCGCGGATAACGGATGTGAACGGTGCCAACTTTTATCAGTTCAACAACATCTTCCCCTGAACTCAGTTTGTCGTTCTTTGTTGCCCGGGTATTGATGGTTAAGGTTTGCACCGTGTCCGGTGTGCCGACGGTGCTGGTTGTCATTAAGGTCCAGGCATACCAGTTCCAGGTGCTGCCAATGGAAAGCGGGTAATAGTCCGGTTTGCTGCCGAAGATGTCGCAGGAGACGAATAAGGCGAGGGTGCCGAACAGGGTCAGGATAATTAGCGCTTTACGCATAAGCCTCCTTTCTGATAAAAGGGTAGAGTCCAAACTCGTTTCTGTCAATCCGGGCGTATTTTGTTGCCCAGAAGAAGTTTTCCGGTATATTTTCCGATAATGAAGGTTTTAGTTACCGGTGGTGCGGGCTATATTGGCAGCGTTACCAGTTTACTTTTAGCCGAATCCGGTTGTGATGTTGTGGTGTTTGACAACCTGAAAGGCGGGCATCGTTCCGCAGTTTTGCCGCCAGTGCGGCTGGTTCCGGGTGACCTTGCTGATGCCGATTTGATTGACCGGATAATTAAAGCGGAAAAACCGGACTGTGTGATGCACTTTGCGGCTTTGATTGCGGTTGGTGAGTCGGTGGAAAAGCCCGATTTGTACTTTTACAACAATGTGGGTTGCGGGCTCAATCTGTTGAATGCGGTAGGCAGAAACCGGGTGCCGCGATTTATTTTCTCCTCAACCGCGGCGGTTTACGGCACACCGCACGATGTGCCTGTGACAGAAGCCGCGCCCTTGCAACCGGAAAATCCGTACGGTGAGACCAAGAGGTTTTTTGAAGAGTTGTTAAAGGTGTATGCCCGCATCTACCGGTTTTCCTATTGCATCCTGCGTTACTTCAATGTTGCCGGTGCGTATAAAGGGCTGGGTGAAGACCATAGGCCCGAAACCCATCTGATTCCGCGGATTTTGCGCTCGGTTCTGCATCCAGGCGAGACCTTTGAGATTTACGGTGCGGACTATCCGACCCGGGACGGCACCTGTGTGCGGGACTACATCCACATCTATGACCTGGCACGGGCGCATCTTTTCGCCTTGAGGGCGCTAAAAGAGGAAAACCTTTTGTTCAACCTTGGGTCGGAAAACGGTTATACCGTCAAAGAGGTTTTTGCCACCTGTGAAAAGGTGGTGGGTGAGAAAATTAACTATCGGATTGCGCCCCGCCGGCACGGCGATGTGCCGGTACTGATTGCCTCTTCGGCAAAGATTAAAAGAGAACTGGGCTGGAAGCCGGAGAAAACGCTCGAAGATATGGTGCGTGATGCCTGGGAGTGGCACAAAACACACCCCCGGGGTTATTTAGATTGACAAGATAGGTAGAGGTTGTTTAAATAATTTAATATGAAAAAGGTTGGTATTGCAGGAGCAACCGGTCTCGTTGGCGAAACGCTAATCAGCCTTCTGGAATCAGGACCATATAAAATTGATGAATTAAGGCTTTTCGCCTCGGAGAAGAGTGCCGGGAGAAAGGTGCAGTTTCGGGATAAGGAAATTGAGGTTAAGACCCTAACGGTTGACGGGTTCAAAGGGCTGGACATCGCCTTTTTCTGTGTTGAGAACGAACTGGCGCGGCAGTTTGTGCCCGAGGTGGCGAAGTTCTGTCCGGTGATTGACAAGTCAAGCGAGTTCCGGCTGAAAGAGGATGTGCCGCTTGTGGTGCCCGAGGTTAATCCCGACGCAGTTAAAGAGCACAAAAACATCATCGGCAATCCTAACTGCACAACGATTCCGCTCGTGGTTGCGGTCAATCCCCTGCACCAGGAGTTCGGGTTAAAAGAGATTTTTCTTGCTACCTATCAGTCGGTATCGGGTGCGGGTCGGGCAGCGGTCGAGCAACTTTATTACGAGAGCGAGTTTTTCTGTGTCCAGCGCCAGCCCGACACCGAAGGAAGCCCGTTTCCGGTGCAGATTGTGGACAATGTGATTCCCTGGATTGGCGGCGGTGATAGGTCTGGTATGAGCGGTGAGGAGCAAAAGACGGTTCTCGAAACGCGGAAAATCCTCGGGCTTGCGGATTTGAAAATCAACTCAACCTGTGTCCGGGTGCCGATTACGGTCGGGCACAGCCTTGCGGTTACCTGCCGGTTTGAGAATAAGGTAAACCGGGAAAGGGCGCTGGAACTGCTTAAGAAGGCGCCCGGTGTCGTGTTAAAAGAGGGTATAGAACCGCTTACACCGCTTCACTGTCGCGGTAAAAACGAGGTGTTTGTCAGTCGGGTGCGGCAGGGCGCAAACGAGAATGACTTAAACCTCTGGATTGTTGCCGACAACCTGTACAAGGGTGCGGCGACCAATGCCCTGCAGATTGCCGAACTTTTGTTTAAATCTTAAAAGGGGGCAGATGAAAAGTTTTCTTTTCTGTTTTCTAACTATTTTGCTCGTGCCGGGCGCAATTTTTGCCCAAGCCGAGTTTGACCAATTTATACCCGAGCACGGCTGGCGAAACCAGTTTCCACCTGGTACAACTTTTGCCGAGTCGCTGCACACTTACGATGTCCGGCATTACCGGCTTGACTTTGACCTGCCGATGAGTGATGCCAGTTACCGTTGTTTTGAACGGGTGACAATAAAAAGCAATGTTTCGTCCCTTGACACTTTCAGTCTGGACTTTGCCGGGTTGGTTTGCGATTCGGTGAAAAGGGGTCCGGTGGCGTTAACTTTTTCCACCCCGCCGGAACGGCTTTTAATTCAACTTGATAGCCCCTTGGCGCTCGGTGAGTCCACGGCGATTGACATTTTTTTCCATCGGGAAGCGAGCGCACCACAGCGGGGTTTTTTCTTTGCGCGGCCGCCCACGGTGCTTTATGCCCATGCGATGACCTGTGGCTGTCCTCGTGACAACCATTACTGGTTTGCCTGCTGGGACTGGCCCAGCGATAAGGCGGAGCGGGGTTGTGAAATCAATATCACGGTGCCGGACACCTTTCAGGCATGTGCCAACGGGCTGCTTGATTCAATAACCAGTGCCCCGGGTGGGAAAAAGACCTACTGGTGGCGTCACACCTATCCCATCGCTACATATCTGATGACCTTTTCCGCTTCAAGGTTCGCCTTTTGGGATACGGTGGTTGTCTGTCCGAATGGTGACACCGTTCCTTTAATGTACTTTATGTGGCCCCGGGATTCGGCGGCAACCCGCACCGGTTATCGGCTGGTGCCGGATATGATGCTCTATTTCAGCGATACCAGTCGGTTTGGTCCTTATCCGTTTGAGCGGTATGGCATGGTGCCGGGGTATTATGGGTTTCCCTGGGGTGGAATGGAGCATCAGACCCAGGTGATGATTCACACCAGTTATATTGGTGGTGGTGAGGCGACCATCTGTCATGAACTTGCCCATATGTGGTGGGGCGATATGGTTACCCATATCGGTTATGCTGATGTCTGGCTCAATGAAGGGTTTGCCTCCTGGGCAGAGTGTTTATATATGGGGCACCTGAACGGAAGGAATTACTTCCAGAATTACATTGCGGTTAAGGCGCGGCAGTACTTCACCCAGCACCGCAGCCGGGACTTTCCGATTTACAATCCGCCCTGGAGTGAAATCTACAACTACGGGATTGTTTACTGTAAGGGCTCCTGGATATTGCGGATGCTGCAGTTTCTTACCGGTGATACCACCTGGCAAACGCCCGGGATACTGTTTCGGGCGCTGCGGGTTTATGCTGACTCATTTAAGTACGGCACGGTGTCAACCGCCGATTTCCAGCGGATTGTGGAACAGGTTACCGGCATTGACTTCGACACCTTTTTCAACGAGTGGGTTTATGACCGGGGCTATCCGAAATTTCATTTATACTGGACAAAAAGGGCGCAGGCAGACTCGTATCAGGTGGTGATTAACCTTTATCAGCGCAATGACACCAACTCGGCACCGCTGTTCCACATTCCGCTGCCCATCAGGTTTAACTGCGTCGGGGAAAGCGTGCTGGCGACACTGGATGTTCAGGACACACTGGTCGTTGACACATTTGTGCTGGCACAGGAGCCATTGAGCATCACCCCGGACCCGGACAACTGGATTTTAGACAGTTGCTATGTGACGCCGGTTGGATTAGAGGAAGAGGCAGGGGTTGCAGTTCGGCTCCAGGGTGTCCAGCCCAATCCGGCACGAGCCCGGGTACGGTTTATTTTGAACCGGGCAGGCACGACACCCATTGAGATTTACGACCACACAGGCCGTTTGGTGGTGAAGGTTCAACCGGGCAGAGAAACAGTGGAATGGAACGGTGTTGACCAAAAGGGGAATCAGGTACCCGCCGGGGTTTACTTTGCCCGTTTGGGCAGAGAAGAGGTACTACCGGTGCGGTTTGTTCTTTTAAGATAAAGGGAGAAAAAACAAAAGGGGCGGCAGAACGCCGCCCCTTTTTTCGTCTCGGTCTAAGGTTCCCGGATATCGCCGTCAACACAGTCGTAAAATGTGTTGTTGGCACGGAGTTCCGCGGGTGATGGATATTCGCTACCGGTAAGATAGATGCCATAGGCGGCGCTGTGGCCGATTGAGTCGCCCTGAATTTGGGGCAGGGCGTCGTCGATGTAGATGTTGCCATAGCCGTCACCGGCGCCATATTCAATTGTGCAGTTGATAAGTTTAGCATCGGTGTCAATGGTGTTGTCGTAAAATCCGATTGACTGCCAGTCGCCCCGGCTGGGTGATGGTGATGAGCTGATAAATCGGATGCGGCCGCTGGTGCCATCGGCATTAATTGCACCTCTGCCGCTGTAGCCGCAGTAAAACTCCACTTCGGGCATAAGTTGAATCGTTGTACCGGGCGCGATGGTCAGAACCGGGTTGTTGGTGTTGCTGCCAACGCTGACATCGCTGTTGATAACATAAGGGACACCGGGATTTATCCAGGTGCCGGAGGTGATAACCGAGCCTCCTTTAATCAGGATACCATTCTGGGTGTTACCAGTGAAACTGTTGCCGGTGCCAATGGTCCGGGCATATTCGGCATGGATGCGCAAGGGAAACTGGTTGCAACTGGTAATGGTGTTGTTGGTAAAGGTCTGGAAACCGGCATCATCGGTGAGATAAACACCGTAATTTCCGCTGTAACGGAAGGTGCAGTTGGTAATTTTAACGCTGGTGATGGCGCTGGCGTAGAGCTCGCCGGGCCAGCTTGACGAGCCGCCACCGTATTCAAATGTGCAGTAACTGAAACTGGAGGTGCTCATCGCGAGGTCATAAAGTCCCACATTGTACCAGTCGCCTGGTGCTGGCGTGGCAACATTTGAGGTGAAAAGGATGGTGGAGTCCGGAGTGCCGTTGGCAATGATGGCACCGGCGGTGCCGGCGTAGCCGGTATAAAGTTCAGTTTCCGGAGCAAATTTGACAATGCAGCCCGGTTTGATGGTCAGGGTGGCGTTGTTTTCAACCGAGATGTCGTTGTCAATGATGTGCGGGTTGCCTGAAGGGTACCAGGTTTCGTCCTGGGTGATTGTGCCGGAGTGGTGCGTTGGTCCGGTGCCGCCGCCACCGCCGGCAATAACAATTGTGATGGCGGTTGATGTTGCCGAATTATCCGCCGCATCATAGGCTTTGGCATAGACAGTGTGAACCGAGCCAGGTGTTTCGGCAGCAGCGTCCCAGATGTAGCGGAAGGTGTCGGCGGTGCCAGCCTGGTCTGAGCCCTTTAGGGTGTTGTCGATAAAAAATTCAACTTTGGTTACCGCTTTGTTGTCAGTGGCATAGGCTTTAATCAAGATGTTACCGGCGGCAATGGTATCGTTGTTTAATGGACTGACAATTGTAACTTGGGGGTTGGTGGTGTCACTGGTCACGCAGGTTGCCAGTATCGCAACCAGTGCGGCGACCACAGAGAGGATAGTAACTTTTCTCATCTCGACTCCTTTTAGGTTAGAGCTCTTGAATACCTTGTCTTAATTAAGAAAGACAAACGGCATCCGCCAATACTATACCCGGTGCCGGGGTTTTGTCAAATGGATAATGACCAGTGGGATAAACGCCGGCAGTTGCCGGTCCCGTCTTTGACTGGTATTAAACCTTGCGAACTAAGACCAGTGGCGGCGCAACAATGGCAAAACACACAATATCCAACATCATCCCCGATACCGCCCCGGGGTTGGGTATGGAAAATTAAGCCCCAGTTGCCTAACGCTTTAAAATACGAAATGTTAGAAGAAAAAAGTGCGTTCAGCGGTAGTATACTTTAAAGTATACTTAGTTCCGGACGCAAATTTTCAATCGATGCTGGGAATGGGTGATGCTTGACCAGGGATTTTTAATCGGGAAAATTATAGAGTGAAAGGAGTTGTAAGATGAAAAGGTTAATTGTCATTGTCAGCGCGCTGCTTTTTATCGTCTGTGGTGGACAGAAGCCGGCACAAACTGAGGCGCCGTCAACGGTTTCGGACACAGTAAGTTTGAAAACAGCCGAAACGGCTAAGCCGGAGTCAACCGGGTCAGCAGTTGCTCCAGAACCGACACCGGCAACGCCGGCAGAAAATGTTTCGCCAGAAAAGGTGGCGGGAAAGAGTGAAAAGCCGGCAGAACTGCCCAAACTGTGGGACTTTTTTGCAACCTGGTGTCCGCCCTGTAAGAAGCAGGCACCGATTGTGGAGGAGATTGCCCGTGAGTTTGAGGGCGTGGTTGAGGTCCGTTCCATTGACACCGACAAGGAGCAGGAACTGGCACGCAAATTCAACATTCAGGCGATTCCAACGCTGGTATTTTTGGACCCATCAGGCAAGGAACTTTCCCGTAATGTCGGCTTGATGAGCAAAGACTCAATCATCGCCCGGTTCAAGACGCACGGGTTTATCAAGTAGGGCAGAAGAAAAAGGCACTATTTACTTTTTATACGGGTTTTTAGACAAACCTTCTGGTTTTATCGAATAGCAACGCAATCTTTATCCAAATAGATTGAAAACTTTGCGAAACCATTTCATAGAACAGTGTTTATAAGAAGACCGGTCAATCTTAACAGCGGGAACAACGCACCTAAAATGACGGGGTTCAGTTAGCTTGATAAAATAATACTTTACAAAAGAAAAAAGTCAGTTAATAATATAATGGTGGTAGTGAATATGATCGGCAGATGCTCGCGTTGGAAAAAATGCAAAGCGGGTAAAAACCCAAAGATAGGGTGTTATGGGTGTGGATTTAAACATTTTGAGAATATATTAAATGAGAACAAAGAAAATAAAATGTTACAATTTTTAGCAGAAAAATTTTTTGATTTATGCTCGGAAAGACAAAATCGGGGAGGAAGGATTGCTCTTGATAAACCAATAAATGAGTTGCTCATAAAAGAGATTCAAGAGCTTAACGAGTTGAATATCGAAGACCTTACACTGACCATTAATGGAGAGGAGGTCAATTTTAAGGTTAAGTGTGACGGGAAATTTGAGTATAACAAAATATACTTTTTTTACGAGGTCAAAGGATTAGGAGAGGGTTCCAATGATATACTCTCTGCAATCACTGCTGCCCAGTTATTAAAGGAGGCAATAGGAAGTAACTACCACTATTATTATATTGGGATTACTAGAAACAACTCCAATAACGCCTTTCGCAATAAGAAGAAGAGTAAGATTTACCCATATGTGAAATGGGCAGAAAATAAAGGTTTTTTGAAGTTCTATAGCATTGTAGACATTCAAGAACTTGTAAACGAAATTAAACAGGTAATTAATAAAAAAGAATCTTAAAAGGCGGCATCATCTTACACGCATAAGAAGAGATTATGACCCATCATAAGTTGATAATTGGCAATTGCATGAGTATGAAAGAGATTCCAGATGAGAGTGTCCATCTGATGGTTACTTCCCCACCATATTTCAATGCACCTTTTGACTATAAAGGGCTATTTAAAAATTATGACCAGTACCTTGGTGTTCTTAATAGGGTAGCCAAAGAAGTTTATAGAGTATTAAAAGAAGGCAGGATTGCTGTCTTAAACATTGATGATATGCTTGTCAATAGTGAAAAGTTTCCTATTGTTGCGGATGCAACGAAAATATTTCAAAGTGCGGGTTTCCGGTATCGGGATAGGATTATCTGGAAAAAACCTGATGGCTATTTAAGAATCAGCAGGAGAAGCGGGGTACTTCTCCAAAATCCTTATCCGATGTACTTTTACCCGGATAATCTTTTAGAAAGTATAATTATTTTTCAAAAAGGGAAATTTAACTATCATTCCATCCCCAAGGAAATTAGGGAAGCATCAAAGATAGACCTAAAGGAATTTTCTGATAACAAATGGTATATGACATTATGGGAAATGGTTAATGTTTTGCCCAACTCGCCGTTAGAAAAGGAAATTGCGGCATTTCCCGAAGAGTTGCCTTATAGGATAATTAAACTATTTTCGTATAAAGGAGAAACAGTCTTAGACCCGTTTGTCGGCAGTGGTACCACAATGAAGGTTGCCCGAGAACTCGGCAGAAACAGTATCGGGATTGAGATAAAAAAGTCATTGATTCCGATTATCAAGAAAAAGGTGGGTTTTGAAGGACAGTTGAAGATTGAGAACAGCGATGACACATTTGAGGTTATAATAAGGGAAGGCGTCAAGTATGGATGTGTCGGCTAAAATTACCGGCATTAAATATTCGCCCCTTTTATGCCGAAATCTGAATACATATTCATTAAGGCAACTTGATGAGGCGTTATCAAGAGATAGCGCTTTTATTTTAAATGTGGATAACATGGGGCAAGTTGCAGTAAGTTGGTGGGTTTCAGCGAAGAGAACAAGGTCTTATCCTTACGCCCGGGTTTACGATACCCTTAGCTTTCAAGGTAAAAAAGTCACCATAATCCCAATTGTGAAAGATGAAGGAAAAGAAGGAGACCGAGACTTTTTACAGTGGGATACTATTTCGTTAATGAGTTTATTAGGTGTTTACACAATTATCTCTTATTACAATTATGCGGAAAGAAGTCGTAGATATCGGCACAAAATAACAAGCCAGCGGTTTGATATCACACACCTTACAAGGGAAGTAAACAACCTTATGTCCTATCAATCAGATGCCTTACATTGGAACCTTGCTCAAATTGAGAATGTTGGAGAGATAGGCAAACGGGCAATTGATTCCTATGAAAGGATTTCAAAAGAGCTTGGTGTTGAAATGCACTCCAGAGAGTCAGCCAGGGAAAGAATTGCAGAGCTCCTTAAAGGTAAAGAAAATTTTATGACGCTTTCGAGAGATTTGGCGAGGAAAGCACAAGAACGGGAATCGCAAACAAACCAACCCAAAGAAAAGTTATCCGGAATAAAAGCAACTCTAACGATAAAAAACTATATTGGCGGTTATTATTTTTTTACCTGCGACGAGGTTAATATCGAAAAGGGAGTTATACAGTTAATAGAGGGAAAACATAGCAAGCAAAGCATCATTCCTTCATTGGAAGACATAAAAGATGGATTAGTGAAAATGATTTTATTTACTAATTTGACGGAAGTGAAAATTGGGGATGTTAAGTATAAGCCTGTCTCGATCTTAAAACTTACAAGCGACCGGAAGTTTTCATTAGCATCTTTAAGCAAGTCAAGGGTAAACGATTTACGACTTCTGAAAAGAGAAGCGATAGTGAATAATTTTAAGGTATTGGTAAACAATATCGATTTGCAGGAAATTGATATATGAGAAGGACGATTAGCGGTGGATAATACACCGAAAAGGTGTGCACATAATGGAATGCACAATGATTTTAATGCAATATAACAAAAGATATAACACATTCATAGCAGGTAGAACCTTGCAAATAGGCTATTTTTGAGGAGCACAAAACCTATTGACAAAAATTAATTTTGCATTATAATTAAACTGGACGCAGAGTTTGATGAGTACTGAAGTTAAGCGCGACGCTAAAGCCACTCACTTTTTAAAGTGGGGAAGGAGGTGATATGGTAAATAAACCGTTGTGTTTGTTAATCGGTTTAGCCCTTTTGTTTTCGGTTTTGGTTAGTTCCCCGGTTACAAAGTTGCCACCCTCCACCCCAAGCCAAAACAATTCCGAGACTTTTTATCTAAACAACAACCGCTTTGTCACCAGAATTTATGCCCAACCTATTGACCAGCATCGTGAGAGTGAAAGGCTGCCGGTTATGGCAGAATCAACCCGGCGCGCCTATCCTCAGAATGACGGTTTCTGGACCGGCAATGTGAGGACCAGAACCAACAATTGGGAAAAAAACTCGGGGGATATTGTCGCGACCAGTCAACCCCAAAGCGCCTCCCAGTGGTGGTATCAAGGCTGGTTTAAATTTGACCTGTCCACCATTCCGGACGATGCGATAATTGACACGGTGAGTCTTAATTACTACTGCTACGAAGCGGCAAGCGGTCCCAGTACCTTTATCCGTCTGTTGCCTGGTGACCCGGTGCCGCAAACACCTCAAACGCTCTGGAACTGGATAACGACCGGTACCGCACTAACTCTCGCCCAGACGCATGGACTGGGCTGGATAACGCGCGTTCTGAACAGTACGGGCCGCGCCGCGGTAGAGTCCTGCTTGACCCAGAACTGGATTGCGCTTGGTTTGCACGAATGGACCAACCGCACCGGAGCGATTTTAAGGGCGTATGGTATTGGTACCGGGCAGTACGTTCCTTACCTTGAAATCGCTTACAACCTGCCAGCGCGCACCGATATTTCTGCGGAAGAGGTGCTGGAACCGGTGGGTAATATCCCTCAGGGAACAATAATCGTACCGACCGGAAGGTGGCGTAATCGGCAACCCCATCCGGATGATTACTATGCCTGGTTTATCTTCATTAGCCCGACAAATCAACGCTACACATTGCCCGGAAAGTTTGTCCAGGGGCACCCGGGTTTGAGTGATACTATTCTGTTCTTTACCCCGTTTGCTTTAAACGATACCGGCCGCTGGACCGTTAAATGTTCCACTTATGCCGAGGGCGATATTGACCAGAATAACGATGTTATTCTACGGTTCTTCCGGGTATTCTCCAGTGGTTCTGGGAATAACTTTGATGTGGCGGTCACCGAAATTTTTTCGCCGGTTGGGGTTTATGACACCAACGCAACGATTGTGCCCCGCGCCTCCTGGAAGAATAACTCTGCCAATTCAGCGACATTTTATGCCTATGTGGGCTTGACCAATCCAGCCGGTATTAGAACATACACCAATTCGTATATTGTTACCAATCTGCCGGCAGGGGCTGATACTACAATTGAATTTGTTCCTTATAATGTGGGTATGGATACCGGGCGCTGGGCGGTATGTTGTTCGACCGTGGCAATCGGTGACACATATCCGGATAACGACTGGCGTCTTGGTCAATTTGCCGTTTATGAGGGTGGTGGTGCCAACCAAGCGGGCTGGTATGAAAAAACACCGATGCCGTTACAGCCTTCGGGTAAATCGATAAAAGACGGTGGCTGGCTGACCTTTGACCAGGGAAGCGGTTTACTTTTCGCTGCCAAGGGGAATAAGACCGGTGATTTCTACTGTTATGACCCGCAGGCTGATACCTGGCACGAACTGAACTTCTGGCCCGGGGGAATAGAAGGTAAAGGTCCGTCAAAGGGTGCGGTCGGTATTGCGGATGGGTATGGCCGGATTTTTGCGGTAAAAGGAAACAACACCCGGGGGTTCTGGTGCTATTATCATGAAGGGGACTCCTGGCGTCAACTTCCGGATGTGCCGCTTGGACCATCAAACAAAAAGGTCAAGGGGGGCAGTGATGTTGTGTATGTTGAACAGGGAGGTACGCCTTTTGTTTATCTCTTGAAGGGGTATAAAAATGAGTTTTATCGTTTTAACTTAACGACCGACTCCTGGGAGCTTTTGCCCGAAGCACCCCAGGCGATTCACCCGAAATGGGACAAAGGGTCGTGGCTGGTGTACGATGGCAATCAGTACATATATGCGCACAAAGCAAAGTATCACGAATTCTGGCGGTTTGACCTTTACACCCTTACCTGGGATACAACGCGGCTGCAGGGGATGCCATTTTTGAGCCGGACCGGGAAAAACAAAAAAGCAAAGGATGGCAGTAGTGCGGCATATCGGGATGGCGCGATATTTGCATTAAAGGGTGGCAATACCTGTGAGTTCTACTGCTATGACATTATCGGCGATACCTGGACCGAGCTGGCACCAATGCCCGAGGTTGGTTCAACCGGCAGAAAGAAAAGGGTGAAGGGCGGCGGCGACATTACCGTATATTCGCCAACTATGATTTTTGCCCTGAAAGGTAACAAAACCCGGGAACTTTGGTGCTATTACACGCCGACATTAAATTCGGCGGCGCCCTTACAGGGGATAACCAGTGCCTCCTCAACGCCGCGATTTGATTTTGGTCTCTTTCCCAATCCCTGCCGTGCTAACGAAGTCACTGTTTTCTGTCCGGATACACGAAGCGGCTTATTGACAATCTCGCTTTACGACATAACCGGCGCGCTCCGCCTGAAAAAACAGTTAAACCTCACAAAAACTGCCGGGCGCACCCTGGACCTGTCGTCGATACCTAACGGCATCTACTGGGTAAAATTAGAACAGGGCAAAAGGGCACGGGCGCAGAAGTTAGTTGTCAATCGGTAGTAACGCGCGGTATCGGACAATTTACCGTCAGTGATTTAGGGTATTTCCCGGGTTGAGACCAGAGCAATAAATAGGAAGTTAGCCGATGCTAAAGGGTAAACTGAAAAATGAGCCTGGTTATCTTGAAACCTGGGGAACAATTAAAGGGCTTCTGGAGGTGTGGGAAAAGGGTCAAGACCTTGAGGTCAGGGGTTTCTGCACCGATATTGTGGAACTGTACAGCTGGCTTTTGCCTTCAATCGCCGCTGCCCATCCCCGGCAGGAGATTTACCTCGGTGCGATTCGGATTTGTGAGACCGAAACAGAGCGGGAAATACTCAAGCAGGAAATTCGATTGTATCTGGAGGCGCAATCCGGGAAAATGGAGCGGGTAACACCAAGCCGTCAGGTAAGATAGTAAACGCCCGAAAAGCAAAGCGGGGCGAAAACTCGCCCCGCTTTTTGTTCTGTTGCAATAGTTACTTTCGTTCGTCCATTGTCCAGGGTAGAGGTGGGTCGGTTTCAATGGTGTTCAGGTCGGTGATTGTGCCGTTGACCGCATTCAGTTTGAACACATGCCACCACATCCGGTTGTTCGCTGGTTCGGTGGGAACATTGTAGGTACGGATGAGGTTGCCGTACTGATAAATCCGGACCACAGCACCGGAACCGGTGATTGTGCTGTCTGATGACCACTGATGGACCGCGTAGATGTATTCGCCCGGGAATGCCTGAGTGATAGTGATGTGTTCTGGTCCATAACTGGTTACATCGTCAACATCAAGCGAGCAGTAGGGTGCGATATGACTATAGCCTTTGCGACCGAAGTAGACATGCCAGGAGTCACCTTCAATTTCCGGGGTCCAGATGTGGGAGTCAAGGTCGCGCGGATATTCACCCCAGGTCAATGCGATGGTGTAAGGATAGGCGGTGTCGGTGACAACAAAGCCCAGAGGCTCAGACCAGTCTGACACACCACCCAGTTTATCCTGTGCCTGAACTGAGACATAGTAAACGCCACCCTGTGCCCAGGAGTAAGAAGCGGAGTCCAGTGCGCCACTGGGAACCGGCACACCCCAATCTGAGGTGTCGCCGTTGCCCCAGTAAAACCGGAACTGAACCGCATCACCATCCGGGTCGGTGGTTGTCGCCGAGAAGTAGTAGGTTCGTCCTTTGACGCCGCTTATTGGTCCGGTTGGTATTGCCGGAGTTACAGGGTCCTGGTTGGCGCGCACCGTAACAACGAGCGCTGCTGACCAGTCGGACACATTGCCCTTGGTGTCTTTTGCCCGGGCAACAACTGAATATGTTCCCGCAGCATTCCAGAAGATTGATATCAACACCGAATCACCGCTCGGCACAAAAACGCTCCAGGCAGAGGTGTCGCTGGCAGCGGAGCCGTACTTGAATTGGTAGGAAATACTGTCGCCATCAGGGTCAGTTGTTTTGGCGCTGTACACACCGATGATGCCGATTCCCCTCATATCAGGTCCGTTTGGCTTGGCTGGTTTGTTAGGCACGCCAACACGGCCAAATAGGTTGCAGCCGGCAGTTGCCAAAATTACGGCAAACATTGCCAGAGCCAAGAACTTTTTGGTATGCATTAATAACTCCTTAGTTAGTTTTACAGCCTGCAAAACAATAGCGGATAAATTTCTTAATGTCAAATTGTTTGACAGACAATAAAGTATGTGTATTATTGTGCACATATGCACATAAAGACAGGTCTGAGCCCTGATGTTGTGTTTGCGGCGCTGGCGCACCCGGTGCGGCTGGAGATTTTAGCACTGCTTGCTCAGGGTCAGGGGTGCTTATGCAGTGGTAATGAGATGTGTGTTTGTGAAATCGCCCCGCATCTGGAGCGGGATCGGACGGTGATTTCAAGGCATCTGGCTATTCTGGAGCGGGCTGGGATTCTTGAGTCAAGACAGGAGGGAAGAAAGGTGATTTATCGGATTGCTGACCCGAGGGTTTTACAGTTGATTGAAATCGTTCAGGATATGGTAAAGAGGGAGGATAAAAGATGAAAAAAAGATGGGCTAACATTGCCGTGATCGTGTTGCTTGTTGTTGTGGTGGGTGCAGTTTTATTTGTCTAATATGGAGTGCATAGATGAAAGAAAGGTACAGGTTTCTAATCATCCTCGGGGTTTTTCTTCTTTTCTATTTTCTACCTTTTGAGCGGAGTCGGGTTCAGAATGCAATTCTTGAAGGTTTTCTGATGCTCCAGGACTATGCCCGGCTCCATGTGCTTTTGTGCCTTGTTCCTGCCTTCTTTATTGCGGGGGCGATACAGAACTTTATCTCAAAAGAGGCGGTGTTAAAGTACTTCGGTCCCAAAGGAAACAAGGTGCTTGCCTATTCCATTGCCTCAATATCCGGTGCGATTCTTGCGGTCTGCTCCTGCACGGTTTTGCCGATGTTTATGGGCATCTACTATGCGGGTGCGGGCTTAGGGGTGGCGACAACATTTCTCTATTCGGGTCCGGCGATTAATGTCTTAGCGATAATTATGACCGGCAGGGTTCTTGGTTTAGAACTGGGTGCGGCAAGGGCGATTGGTGCGGTTGTTTTTTCGGTGGTTATCGGGCTTTTGATGGCGGCAATTTTCTTTCGTTCGGAAAAACAGCGGGCTGAGGCGGCGGAGTTTTCAATCAGCACGGAGCCGCCAAGGCGTCGGTTATGGCAGAATGTCCTTTACTTCGGGGCGATGATTTTTTTCCTCGTATTTGCCAACTGGGGCAAGCCCAAAGAACCGATTGGCTTCTTCAACACGGTCTATTCGGTGAAGTGGTTTCTTGCCGGGGGTTTTCTTGTACTGACTTTGCTAATGGTCTGGCGCTGGTTTAATGGTGAGGAGCGCAAATCCTGGGTTTTAGCCACCTGGGGTTTTGCCAGGCAGATTCTACCTTTGCTTCTTGCCGGGGTGTTTGTTGCTGGATTCTTACTGGGCAGACCGGGTTTGAATCGGGGTGTAATTCCCGATTCGGTGATTGCCGGGCTCGTGGGCGGAAACTCGTTGTTCGCCAACCTTTTTGCCTCGGTCTCTGGTGCCCTGATGTACTTTGCGACTCTGACCGAGATTCCAATCCTGCAGGGGCTTTTGGGTTCAGGAATGGGTAAGGGTCCGGCACTGGCACTACTCCTTTCCGGCCCGGCGCTCTCCCTGCCTTCAATGATTGTCATCATCAGGACAATTGGATTTAAAAAAGCGATTACCTATATCCTTCTGGTGGTTATTCTGTCAACCGTTGTCGGAATCGTTTATGGCGCATTATTTTAGACGCAATGCGAAAAAATGGTTTCAAACTGGCTGGAACCAACAGTTTAGGATTGGAGGCGATGATGATTAAAATTCTTTTCGCCTGCGTGGGCAACTCCTGCCGGAGTCAGATGGCAGAGGGGTTTTGCCGGGCGTTGGGCAGTGATGTGGAGTGTGCTTCGGCAGGAACTCAGCCCGAAGAAGCAGTTTCTGTTGAGGCGATTAGGGTGATGCAGGAGGTGGGGATTGATATATCAAAGGCAAAGCCGAAAAGTTTTGGCGACCTGCCCGATTTAAAGTTTGACTATCTGGTGACGATGGGTTGTGAGGTGGAATGCCCGTATATTCCCGGCGTAAAAAGGATTGAGTGGAACATCCCGGACCCGAAGGGCAAGAGTCTGGATGAGTTCCGTCGGGTACGGGAGATAATAAGACAGGAGGTGGTGAAACTGTTTGCCGATATCGGCAGGCTGAGAGAAAAAAGATGAACCCGAATTGGGAAATTAGCAAAAAGGAGGAGCAAGATGAACATTCAGATTCTTGGTGTTGGTTGTCCCCGCTGCACTGAACTGGAGAAGCGGGTGATTGACACTCTGGCAGAACTGCAAATCGCTGCCAGTGTGGAAAAGGTGACCGACATTAAAAAGTTTGCGGCAATGGGTGTGTTGATGACCCCGGGTTTGGTGATTGACGGCAAAGTGGTAAGTCAGGGGAAAGTTCTGTCCAAAGAGGAACTGAAAAAACTGCTTACCGGTAAATAGGGTGCGATAATTGAAAAACATCTTACGCCGCTTTGCCGGTATCTTCCGCTTCTTCGGACTCTGGGTTGGAATTGGCGGCACCTATGCGCTGCTGGCTAACACCTGCCCCTGTTGTGGTAGGGCAAGTTGTCCGGTTGGTCTGGGCATCGCTGCCTTTTTTGGCGCGCTCGGCTCGTTTCTGATTCTCAAAGGCAAAACGTTTATCCAGCGGCTCTTGTGGTGGTTGCACAAAAACGGTTGACTTTTTAGGTTGCCTTATACTACAATTATAAAAGAGGCAGGTGTTTATCTTTAGGGAAGAAAAGTATGAGCGGTTCTAAGTGGCAGTTTGTTTCTATCGGGATTTTCCTTACCCTGACCTGGGCGCAGCCGGCAATAGAATGGCGTTCAATCGGAATGGGTGGTGGTGGCTGGTTTACAACTATCGCTATTGACACCCTGAACCCGGGTACAGTTTATGTTGGTTCGGATGTGGGCGGGTTTTATAAGTCAACCGATTACGGCTCTTCCTGGCGGATACTCAACAACGGTTTGATTGACTACTATGTAGAAAAGATTGTGCCCCATCCCCAAAATCCCAATGTGATTTATCTTGGTACCTGGGGCGGTGTCCACAAATCAACCGATGGCGGTGAAACCTGGGTGCCAAAACGGGACGGTTTTCCTGTGCCCAGCCGGTCAAATTACACCGCACCGATTGGGGCACTGACCTTTGACCCGACAAATCCTAATGTAATTTATGCGGGAATCGGTATGCCCCGGCTTATGTACACCGAATCCCGCTGGATTCAGACCTCGACCAAAGGAGCGATTTTCAAAAGCACTGATGGTGGCGAAACCTGGCAGATGCTAAGAGGCACAACCGGTATTGATACCACGGCGATGTTTTATTCCCTTGCGGTTGACCCGCACAATCCGAATGTGATTTTTGCCGGTACCCATTTAGGTGTTTATCGCAGCACCGACGCCGGGTTGACCTGGGAGATGAAAAATTCCGGTTTGCCCCCAATGCCGGACAGTGTTGTCGTGCGGGAGGTTGCGATTGACCCGGTTGACACGGGCAGGGTTTACGCCGCACTCTGTCCAATTAATGATAGTGAACGCAACTCGGTGTGTAGCGGGATATGGTTGACAACCAATTATGGCGAAATGTGGCAGCCCTGCACCACCGGTGCCTGGCGGATTAACTTCCGGCGGATAGTTGTTAACCATAAGAATCCGAATGTCCTTTACGCCGGTGCGCTTTATGGTTATGGCGGGCGCGGCGGTGTTTACAAAAGCACCAATCGCGGCCAAAACTGGGTTCGGGTAACGAATAACAACAATGTCAGCCGGGGCTGGATTTACTTCTGGGGTTATACACCTGATGGTCTGGCGCTGGACCAGAGGGACACAGCGATAATTTTCTATTGTAATTCCCATGCGGTGATGAAGTCAACCGATGCGGGTGGTAACTGGACTTACTGTTACGCTGAGTCGCTGGGCAATGGTAACTGGCGTGGCACCGGTCTTGAGGTAACCTGTCTGCGCCAGGTTGTTCCTGACCCGGTGGACTCAAATACTATTTACTTTGCAATGAACGATGTCGGACTGATAAAGTCAACCGACCGGGGCGCTTCGTTCCGGTATATCTTTGCGCCGATGTATCCCTACGGCAACACCACCTATACCATTGCCATTCATCCTGCTAATCACAACATCCTCTATGCGGGCACCGGACCCTGGACCTGGGTTTATGGTAAACTCTGGCGCTCGACCGATGCGGGTGCAACCTGGACACTGCTTTCTGGTTTGCCGGACACCGGTTACAAAAGTACCATCCTGATTGACCCGAACAGTACCGAAGACTCCACCATTCTTTATGTCTGGGTGGCAAAATGGGGTGTATACAAGTCAACCGATGGCGGTGAGAACTGGAAGCGCAAGGACAACGGGTTGAATATCACCATCCGCAGCGACTCGTTTATCCACAGCCATCCGCAGATGATGGCGATGGCGTCTAATGAGCCGAACACCCTTTACCTGTGTCTGCCCAAACGGGGCAAAATTTATAAAACCACCGATGGCGGTGACCACTGGTTTGAACTTCCTTTGTCCAGAAGGCTGGAAACCTGGGGTGTGGCGGTTTCACCGCTCAATGGTGCGGTGTTTCTGATAGCACGTGCCTCAATGTATGGTGGCGTTTACCGCTCATTTGATGGCGGTATGACCTGGGACTCCATACCCCGTTTCCGGATTGATGGTTATCGTCCCTGTGTGCGGACGGTTGCCTTCAGTCCGTTTGATACCAATCTGGTGGCGCTGGGTACTCTTGACTGGGCTCAGAATGACTCCTGTACCGGCTGGGGCGTTTATCTTTCCACGGACCAGGGTGAGACCTGGTTTGAGGCAAATCAGGGGCTGGGAAATCGGCGGATTTATTATCTTGCCTTTGATTTGTTCAACCCGCAACTTTTGTATGCGGGCACCAGTGGTAACGGTGTTTTTGCCGCCTCAATCAGTACAGTGGCAACAGCGGAAGCAAAAACCAGGGGAGGGAAAGATTACTATCTTCGGGTTTGCCCCAGTGTTGTCAATCAACAAACTCGGATTAGTTTTGTTCTTCCCAACCAGACCGATATCAGCCTTGCCATTTACGATGCGCTGGGTAGAAAGGTTTCTAACCTTTGCAACCAGCGCCTTGGTCCGGGTCAATATGAGTTCACCTGGCAGGGAGATTTACCAAACGGTCGTTTCGTAAACAACGGGGTTTACTTTGTGGTTCTTAACGCCGACACCGAAGTGTTGCGGCAGAAAATAACAATTAGCCAATAGGGAGAAATATGGGCAGCGAAAAGAAGTGCCAGAAGCCGGGAAACCTGAAGGGTAAGCCGGAAAAGTGCACGCCCGAACAGGTTCGCAAGTGCCACGGCACGACTAAAAATCACCCCTGCGCGAAGTAGGCGGCAGGGATTTACGGATTTAAGTACTCCTACTGTTTCAGGAGTTTAAACGTATTAGTTTCTGACTCCCGGCCAAGAAAAGTTGCATCATCAAGGTTTTTGACATCACCCTCCATCTGCAATGAGGTGTAGATGAAATTGTACTCCTCGCGGGGCATTGTGTGCTCCACCTTAAAACTCTGGACGCTGTTTGTTATTGCGCCATTCGCGGTAGCCACTGGCCAGTTGAGCAGTAGCACGACAGGCGATTTTAAATTCAGTTTTTTATAATAAGAGATATTTTCCGCCGCAAGGGTGGGTTCGGGTGCTGCTGGGTCGCCACTTGGGGTGGGCAAATGCTCCTGGACCACTTCGCTTAACCCAAACTCAATGTCCAGAATCTCGTGATTGACCGGATTGTACTTTACGCACATAAATGGTTTGCCGGTGACTTTCAGCGCCCGTTCGCCCCACATATTCAGACAGTAATAACTGTTGGGAATGTCTCCTTTCCAGTATTCATAGCGATTGCCGGAGATAAGGTTACACGCCAGTAACAAAACCAATGCCAATGCTACAGGCAAAATCCAGGTGCCGGAACGAACGATTCGCTTCATAATTACCTCCTTTAAGTTTTCAATTTTTATAATATTATTTGATAGTCTGTCAATAAATAACTCTTTTGGGCGGGGGGTGGTAATTGACGACCCAGAGAACGCCTTTGCCGGAGTGTTTCAAAACCTTGCCGCACGGCTAACTGAACAATGAAAGCGGGTATTTGACCGGTGGGCGAACTCGGTTAGGATTAGTCAACAAGAAAGCGAGGTTGATGTGAAAGCCATTGACATTGTAAAGTTAATTATCAGCATCGCCCTGCCCCTGGCAGCAGGCGCGCTCGGCAATATCGCCACGGCGCCGGCAATTCCTGACTGGTATCAGAGTTTAAACAAACCGGTGTTCAACCCGCCGAGATGGCTCTTCGGTCCTGCCTGGACATTGCTTTTTATCCTGATGGGTATCGCTCTGTTTTTAGTCTGGCGCAAAGGGTTTAATGCCCCGGGTATCAAACTGGCGCTACTCGTTTTTGTGATTCAGTTGGTGCTCAATGTCCTCTGGTCGTTTCTCTTCTTTGGCTTACGCTCCCCCCTTGCTGGACTCGTGGAGATTGTTATCCTCTGGCTGGCGATTCTTCTTACCATCATTCTCTTCTTCCGGATTTCTGTCCCTGCCGGTATCTTACTTTTGCCTTACATTGGCTGGGTCACCTTTGCCACTGTCCTCAACGCCGCGATAGTAAAACTGAATTCGTGAAAAGACTTAGTACGTTTTACTGATTAATTAAACTTTTTCTTAAACGCTTGCGTGATATGCTGTCTTACCTTTTCTCAACAAGGAACAAAGGATCTCTAGATAATTTTTTGTGAAGGGAAGTTTTGCGCTAAGCAAAAACATGGACTATCGCCCCCCAGAAAAATGGAATTAAAAATTGGTTTCATAATTTGGCGTTTTGTTCATATTTTGTAAAGTGTTTACCATTTCCGACAAAATTTTTCGGACAGTATTTATATTCCCCATTTTTTCTTGGCATACGGCTTGCCAAAGCATTGCTTTGATCATACCGGCTTTGTGATTCTCAGTTTTATAAGTTTCGAAAGTTTTAATAAATAAGCCAATTGCTTCTTGCAGATTTCCCTCGTAGTACATTTTTATACCTAAACAACACCCTAAATTTGCTATACCTTCTGTTTCTGAAAATTCCATTGATAGCTCTCTTCCCCACTCAAAAAATTTTTTTGCTTCTTCAATTAACCTATTTACCTCTGTGAAATTTTTTGTTCGACTGTGCATTATGACTTCAGCTAAACGGTGTTTTTGAAAAAAGAACCAGCTTGATTTCTGCAGAGGAATTTGGAGCGACAGCCTATAAAAGAAAACTGAGATTCGAGCGACAATTGGGATAAAAAATTTTAGTATTTTGGTAATGAATTTTCTGCTACTTTTTGTCGCGTACAATAACGTTAGATAAAATAATCCTTCGACGATAAAATGAAAAAAATCAGCGCATTCGAAGTATAACATGGAAGTAAATGTTCCAATGTCAAAGTCAGTCAATTTTGTTCGCCATATTCGTGTTTTCAAAACAGAGACGGCGAAGCAATAACAGGCATATAGATAATACTTTAATGCCAAAACTTTTCTTAACCCTTTCTTTGTGCATGTATGCTTAAATAGCCCCATGTAGTCAGACCCATTTCTAATTGTTTCATGGATGAACGCAGCCAGCCGCCTCTCAGGTTTATATGTCGTATATGGCAAATATTCAATTGCTTGGTTACGTTCTTTTATAGCTAAAGTTAAGTTCCCTGCATTTCTGTAAACTTCTCCCAAGTTTGATGAAAAAGCGTATCTTAGGTCAAAATTATTTTTTGGGATGTCTCCCCGCAAGGTCTGAAGTAGCTTCTCTGCTATTTCCCACAGTCCTGGTTTTTCCAAAATATTAGCCAAAATTAATCTCGCCGTAGCGGGGTGAAAAAAATATTTCCTTGTGTAATAATCAATAAATGTATTAATTTCATTTATTCTGATGAGCGCCAATTCGCGCTCCCTTATTTTAATTTCATCAAAAGAGGAAATATTTATCTTAGGGAAAATAATAGTAGATAAATCTAAATTCAATCGTTTAGCAATATTGTGGAGTATTTTACTTAAATCGCCCACAAGAATGTAATGTTCCCGATGGGACAAAAATTTTATAATTTCTTTGAAACTCTGATTATCTAAAATAGATTTTTTAGGAGTATGCCATATTACTTTTTTATTTGACTTGGTACGAGCAATAACTGGGAAAACATCAATGTCGTTATTACTATAACCCATAAAGAAAATATCATAATTAGCTGAAACTGATTGTAAAAATTCTGTTTTATACGAGGGTAAGCCTATGCCTACCATTTCTACCGTGGCTAATAACTTGGTATTTTGCGGATCTTCTGTTTCATCTAACGTGCCGTGCAATTTGTATAGGTAATTATTTTTGTTGGGATAACGTAAAGCGTTCGAGTAAATTTTAGATTCATGACCTCCCATTTGTTCGGGTACAATTAAAGGGACACCTAAGAGATGAAAGGCGTTTTCCACCAAATTATCAAAGTTTACTGTGATGAAGTGCCTACAATATCCGTATTTTGCCATTAACGCGAGGAAATAATGTCTGTAATTTGGGCCATAATTTTCTTTAAGGTATTTTGGCTTCAAAATATCGTAAAACTCTAATGAAGTTTCGCCTATCGTCCTTGATATAAAGTCTAATAATACTTCTAATGCAAGTCTTTTGACTTCATTGGTACCTTTTTCAGTGAGTATATTCTCGATTCCTGCTTCTCTGAAAAGCATATTCCTAATAAGTTGTTTGAGTCCGGGCAATACAAGATTCGAGGATAATTCACAATTATCAGAGAGAGGTAATAGAGAGGGATATTCTAAAGAGATTCCTGCTCCAAAGAAGAAAATAAGACAAGAATTTCTAAGCGAATTTGCAATTTCCTCTAATGCCTCGTCAAGATTGCGGGATACGATTAAAGTACTCTTTTCTACCTTATAGCACTCCATAAATTACCTTTTATTCAGTTTTTTGTCTTGGCCTGCTACATATCCAACTTTGATATGAATGCCTAAATTACCATATAAACGCTGTTGGATATTTGGCATCGTTGATATTTATAATTTATTTACATCACAAAGTCAAGGATTTTGGGTAAAAGTTTGCGATGGTCCGGGGCGGAAGGTTAGGTCCCGAAAAAGTCCCTTTTTAGTGCCGGAGCAGGCGTAAGCCGTTGATGGGCTGGAACCACGCCTGGACGCGAATGTCCTGATTGGAGATTCTTATCTGGGTCACTTTGACAATTGCATAGTAGTCGTCTTCGGTGCGAATGGCAAAGGAGACCGGTGCAGTGTTGAGCCGGATGATGTTATGGTAGGATGTGTCGCCGGCAGGTGGCACTGGTCCCTGTTCATCGGCGAGCAGGGCGAGCGCGGTCTGGCGCCAGGGTCCGGCAGGCACATTGGCGCTGGTGTCATAAGGTGCGATGTTGGGGCTGGCAACAAAGTAGAAAGGTCCGTTGGAGCCAAGAGCGAAGTCGGTGCAGAACCAGTCAATTGAGTCGCAGTACAGGGTGTCGTCCATCGGATAAGCCTTGCCCGTGCCGGTCAAGCGGTTCCAGCCGTAGCCCGGTTTATCTGGTCCAGAAAGTTCGCCCACAGTCACGGAGCCGGTCTGGACCGGTATGGTGGAAAGGGGAACGGTGTCTTCGTAAACGGTGGCGCCAAAGACCGCAGCGATTTTGTACATTCCGGTTAAGCCGTGCGGGTTGTGTTCCACGCTCAAAGCGGTGGTTTCAGCGACGGTGCTCCAGCCGGTGCCGCCAATCTCTTTGAACTGCAACCGGTAAAAGTTGGGCACACCTTCAACCGGCGGTTGCCAGGACAGGCGCACGGTGGTGTCGGTTGCGGCTTCAATTGTGAAGGCGGTTGGCGGACCACCCGGAATCGCCACGACCGTAACAAGAAGGGTGTCGGACCAGTTGGTCATCTGCATCCGGCTGTCGCGGGCGCGCACCGCTACCGCATAGATGCCCGCAGTGTCAAAGGTGTGGTTGACGAAAAGGTATGTGTCGCTTGGCACCGGTCCGCGCCAGTCGTCAACTGTGCCGCCCCAGTCAATCTGGTACCACAAACTGTCGTTCTGGGGATGGGAGGCACGAAAGCGGTATTGATAGGATACGCCGGTGGTGCAGAAGGCAGGACCAGCCGGCTTTTCCGGAACTCCGGGCGGCAGTAAGCGGATGTTGATAATCAAACTGTCGCTCCAGGGCGACTCTTTCAGTTGCGGGTCCCGGGCGATTGCCTTGATGGTGTAGGTGCCGGTGTCCGGATAGGTATGGGAACGCCGCACAGGCTGGCCGCTGGCATAGAATGGTGACCAGTCAATACTGGAGGTGTCGCCCCAGACGATTTTGTAGGAGACCTCTTTGCCTTCGGGGTCAGTGGCGACAAAGGTAAAGGTGACGGTGTCATAGGGACGGGCGGTTGTGGGACCGGAGATTTCCGGTGCGGTTGGTGGCTGGTTGGTGACACAGTTGACAATCACCAGTATCAGACACAAGAAAAACAGGCTTTTGTTCATAAAAACTCCTTTCGGCAGGATGGGTGTTTAAGAGGCACTGCCCAATAATATCGTGTTATTTTAAAAGTGTCAAGCGGGCGGTGTGCACATCTTCCGGTGTCTGGAGCAGGGCAAAGTAGGTGCCGGCGGTCAGGTTTCGGGCGTTGAGATGAATGCGGTGTTCGCCGGATGCGAGCCAGTTCTGTTTCAGCAGAATCTGCTCCCTGCCCAGGGGGTCAAATAGGGCAAGTTTTATCGGGCTTGCCTTTTTCAGGTGAAATTTGAGGCAAATCTGATTGGGCGAAGATAAAAAGGCGGTCAGATTGGTTGTGAGGCGGCTGGTGTTGCCATCTTCACCGATGCCGGGAATCAGGTTGAATGTCTCCATAATACTGCCGTCGGCACGCACCACTTCACAGGTGACAAGGTCGCCCGCGACATCAACGATGACAAACTGGTAGTTCGCTTCCCGATAAACGGTATAGGGCTGAATTGAGTCCCATTCGGTATGGAGCGGGGCGCCACCGCCGCCGCTGGTGATGTAGTGGATGCCATTGACCAGACTGTGCTCATAGGCGTGGACATGGCCATTGAACACCGCGCGCACCCGAAACCGTTCAAAAAGCGGGCAGAGGTACTCCTGGACCTGTTCATTATTGGAATGGTTGGAACTGGTGGTAAAGGGTGGTTCGTGAAAGGTGACAAAGATGTGTCGGATTGTGGGGTTGGCGCTATCGGCAAGGAGATGGGCAAGGAGCCACTCGTACTGCTCACTGCCGGGTGCAAAGTCGGAGTAGTTGTCAAGAAAGTAAAAGGCGGCGTTGCTGTACTGGAAGTGATACCACCGTTCATTGCCGGGGAGAAAAAAGTTGTCAAACCAGTTTGGTAGCGTTCTTATGTCGTGATTACCAAGAACCGGGTAAAGTGGTGCCTGACGCAAAAGCGCCTGTTCAATCTGGAAAAATGTCCGGTACTCTTCAACTGTGCCGTTGTCGGTCAGGTCGCCGGCATTGAGCACAAATTGAGCAGGCGGGCTGGTCAAGACCATCCGGTCAATTACCGCCTGATGTGCGGCGCTGTCGGTGCGATTGTCGGCGTAAACAAGAAAGCGAAAAGGTGCCGGAGCAGAACGCCGGGTAAAAAATGTGGCGTCGGCGGTCGTGTCCGGTCCGGAAATCACCTGATAGTGGTAAACGGTGTCGGGAAGTAGCTGGTTCAAAACAAGGTGGTGCGCGGTTGTTGGTGCGGTTTCTGAGATTTCCAGCGGGTAGTTGGTGTTAAGACCATACCGCACTTTGCCGATGTTTGACTCCGCAGATTGCCAGACCACAGTTATTGTGGAGTCGGTCAGGTTCTGCAGATAGGGCGGATGGACAAAAAGGCCAAATGCGGTACCGACAATGAACAGCAGAACGAGATAAACTTTACCTGATGCCATATGCATAGATAATAACATAATTATATCATTCGAGCAATGTTTAACATACGGCAGGAAAAGATGTTATGCGGCAAGAGATAAAATTTATAATATAACTATCCTTTTTTCAAATGGTTATTGAATTTTGCCGTCCAGTGGGCAGTCCGGGGGTAATTCCCGGGATAGTCTCTTACGCCCTTTTCGGGGCATTTTTCCCCGCTATTTTTATGGTGCTGGTTGGTACTGTCTTTGTTGTTGCCCTGCTGGCTCGTTGCCCATATATTTAGAGCCCGATTTTCACTGTTATTAACGGGTCAATTTCTTATCGGGTCTCAAGCGTGGTTTAAGGGCGGACATCAGGGATAGTTTTCAGTATCGTCGTTCAAATAACTTCCAGTTGAACAGCCGGGTTACACCTGTAGTAAATCTTCCTGTTTCTTTAAGGCTGTGCCTTCAGTGCAGTATCATTCCCAGTGAGAATGATAGGGCGCCAAGCCAGTTTGATGTGTAGCCGGTGCTGTTGGGGTTTTCCGGTTTCTTCTGGGTGCCTTCGGCGCCGCCGCCGAGATAGCGCAGGTTGACAAAGCCATCAAGGAACCGGTTGATGCGACCACCCAGGCGTAAGGAGCCGTCAAGGATTGCGCCCTTGAAACTGCTTTCGACATTGGTGGAGCCGGTGACAACAGTGCCCTGCGCATAGATGCCATCAACTTCTGCTGCCCACCAGAGATAGCGGTTTAAAGGCATCCAGATGCGCGCTTTTAGCGCCGGTACCGGACCAAGGTTGTTGTAAACCCGCTGTTTGGTGCCGTCAAGCGCGGTGAAGGAGATGGAGGCGTTGCGCAATTGAAGGGAAAGACCGATTCCCAGTTCCTGGTCGGCATCACGCAAAAGGTCGTAGAGCCAGCTGATGCGGTAGAAGTCAAATCCGTAGCGTAAACTCATCGGTGTGCCGGCAGGAAATGTGTCGGAGTCAAGAATCAGTTGTTCAGGCAGGGTGGTCAGGGTGCGGACATCAAGCGGTTGATAGAGGAATACAAAGGTATGGCGCGGTTTTAAGTGCAGTTCAAATGAGCCGCGCTGGAAAGGGAAGAGGTTTTTCTGGCCACCGTTCTGGACATAGTCAAAGGTTGTGCCATCAGGTCCAAAGCGGATTGAGTGTTTCTGGAACCGGAATGCCCCGGTTTCGTATATTGCCCGCAGTTCGTAGTTGTGCGCGGGATTGTTAATCTGGGCACAGGCGGGCAGGATAAGTGCCGCCAGGAATAGGATGCTAACAAAATTCTTCATTTTGACCTCCTTTGAGAGATATTACAGTTATTGTTGAGTTTGTTCAATAAAATCTGCGATGAGGAGGAAAATCAAAGGCGATTGGAAAAGTTGACAGAGTGGTTAAGAAGACTTATACTGTTGATAGAAAACTCGTCCCCCCTTTGGCAACGGGAGAGGTTGAGTTAATTTTCCGCCAATGCCCGTAAACTATAAGGAGGTTTAATGCAACGGGCTAAAGTTATTTCGGTTCTGCTGTTAACATTTGGCACCCTCGTCTGGGCGGCAGAACAAGCCAGTTCCATTGGAACTGTAAATCGGGGTGCGTTTGACCCGCGGGTTAAGGCGTTGCGGCAGGAGCAGGAACAGGTAAAGGACAATCCGACAAAGGTGAGGGAGATTGAGAATCGAATTCAAGAAATCTATCTTGAATACGACCAGTCGGGTGGCAGGGCAGATAATGCCATAATCCTTGCCGCCAACGACGAGCAACAGTTATTTTCTGATGGACCGGATGTGGTGATTGACACCGGTACCATCTGGGCAACCGCTGCCGACTACGAGATGGACGGCACGATGTGGGTGGCATATTCCCGGGAGCGTGATTCAAGTGTGCGGGTGGTGAAGTCAACCGACCATGGCAGTACCTGGCAACCGGTAATAGGATTTTATACCAATCCCCGTTCTTTAATTAAACGGCTGGGAATGGTGGTTGGTGCCGGAGATTCGGCATTTGTGTATGTTGGGGTTATTCACCCGAATAACAACGGTGATATGCTCTGCATCCGGTTCAATCGTGATGGCAGCGGTTTCACAGGTTTCATGGCGCTTCAGGGTGCGGACACCATCAACAACTTCACAATGTGCCGGGACTATGTTTACCCTTACTATTTATATATCTGCGCGGGCGACGAAGACAATACACAGGAGTTGGATGATTTCATGCTGCGTTCCACCGACTTTGCCAAAAACTGGACTACGACAAACACATTTCGTTTTGTCAGCTGGGGTTCCTATCAGGCGGGTGCGGGTTCTTATCTCTACCTTGCAGGATATCCAGGTTTCAGTCCCGCTCGCGGGCGTGTTAATCTATTAGTAAATAGGTTTTTTGGCGTACCCGACTCCTGGCATGAACGGCAGGTTCAGTATGATACATTTGAAGTTGCGGACCCGGTGATGGCACCTTCATTTGTTACACCACCCCAGAACGCGGTGATCTGGGTGGTATATGCGCACAATTATCTGAACTCGGGCGACTGGGACATCATGTATGCGTATTCAACCGATGCGGGCAACTCCTGGAGTTCCAGTTACTATCTTGCGAGCAGGACTGACCGCTATGAGCGGTATCCAGACCTCAAGAACTACACATCGGTTGGTAACGAGTATGTCAACGCCTCTTATGTCAGTGAGGCGACTTACCGTTATGTTTACCGGCACTGGGCAGCACAGAGTGACCCGGTTAACTGGTCTGACACCTTGCGGATTAACTCCAATTCCGCAGGAACCGGTAGAGAGATAAAGCCCCTGTTAGTGTATTCACCGGGTGCGCCCGCTACCGGTGCCGGGTGTGTATTTGTTGGTCAGGGTTTGCGGGGTCTCTACTGGAACGCACCCTGGATGGTTGGTATTCAGGGGGAGAATGCCGCACTGTCAGTAAATAAGAGCGGTTTTGAGGTGCTGCCCAATCCGGTTACCAATCACACCACATTTTTCTGGAGCGGCAATGCTTCCCGGTTGACAGTCTATGATGCCAGCGGCAGACAGGTGTGGTATTGCAACAATCCAACAAGCGGTGTGCAGTGGAACCGAACCGATTTGTCCGGAAAGCGGGTGAGTGCAGGAGTTTACTTTGCGCAACTGACCAGGGCGAATGGTATCAGCAAAAGTACCCTGGTGGTGAAATAAAGAGTTAGCGGGAAGTTGAACGGGGCGGCGCAATGCCGCCCCTTTTTACTGTTCAATTTTCTCTATCTGATAGACCGCAATCTGACGGTTAACATCCATTAACAGCAGGGTGAAGCGGTAGCCGGCAGAGATGTAACTTTCACCATCTGCCATATACGCCATAAACTCCGGATGCCACGCCGGGTCCTGAAAAACCCAGAAGGCAAGCGCAGGCAGGCAGGCATCAAACTCTTCTTGCCCCTGTTTTGCCCGGAGGTACAGTTCGGTATAACTGAGTACCTGCGGCGCCAGGGGGCGTGCGGCGTTGACCGTGGAAGTTTTATGATAACGGCTGGGCAGAAAGACCGAGCGTAAAGTGCCTTTGATAAGCGGCTTAACTTCGGCACAGGCGGCAATCAGGAGGCTTTCGGTCGCCGCGGTGGGCGCGGTGACCGGAAAGACCGCAAGGTTACTGCCCAGTTCGGGCTGATTGGAAACCAGTGGCATGCCCCAGCCGCCATCAAACACCCAGATGGTCCGGTTATCACGGAAAGGGTAGTAGTGGAAAAGCGAGTCAAGCGCGGTGAGGAACTGGAGCCGGTTAAAACTCCACTCGGTGCTGGACACCACAAGATACTCCCCGTAGTTGAACTCCCAGAAAGGACCAACCGTCTTGCCAAAGAACGGTACCGGTTTGGTGTGGTCGGCAAGGTAGTAACTCAACAGGACGCTGCTCTGATAGTCGGCGAAGATGGTGTCGCCTTCTGGGGCGTTGTCTTTTAGAGTTGCAATCGCCCGGTGCATAAGTTCTTGACGGGCGTTTGGTCGGGAGATGTGCTGTGCCGGCGGCGTGAGAAAGATGTTGGTTGCGAGCATCAGGATGCCGGCGCTGGCGGGTTTGAGCCAGTCAATTTTAGGTATTGAACTTAATGCGGCGGTGATGCCGATTACGACAAAAAGGGCAAGGACGATTGAATGCCGGGTGCCGCCATAGGGCAAGAGATGGAAAAAGGCGCAGAGGATATTAATAACAAATGGTGCGATGAGCAGAATGGTCAGGTTCCAGCGGCGTTTGATGATGGTGAATACGGTGCCAAAAAGAAACAAAAGTAGTCCGACAATACCGAAGGGACGGGAAGAAAAGAGATAGGAGAATAAGTCAAAGGTGGTGCGGAGAAGGAAGCGGATGGGTGATTCCAGTTCTGGATGGAAGTAAGAGGCGCGGAGCCAGCCGGTCAGGGCAAACTGCTGCATCGGGCTACCTTTTAGATGCACGATGTGGGTAAAGTAGAAGAAGGCATAGGTTATAAGTGCGAACAGCTGACCCAAGCCGCCCCAGAGCCAGAGCCGCTTTTTTACCTTCTTGCTTATCGCCCGGAACAGAAAAAGGATGCCAAGTGCAGCCGAAAGCACCAGACCGGAGTACTGAGTGGCGCCCGCCAGTGCCGAGAAAATTCCGGAAAGAAAAAGGGCACCAGGACGGGATTGGGAAAAGCCGAGTTCCATAAGGTAAAGGGCGACGGTCATTAAGAAAAGGAGCAGGGCGTACTGGCGAACTTCGGCAGAAAGTCCGACCACCGCGGGCAGGAAGGCAAACAAAATCGCACCGGACAGGGCGCTTTGTTGATTCATTTTTAAGCGGAGGAACTTGTAGAAGAAATAGACCGCAGCGGTGCCGGTGAGAACCGAAAACAGCCTGAGCCATAGTTCCGAAGTTCCGAGCAGACGCCAGAAGTAGAGAAGGATAAAGGTTAATGGCGGATGGGGCTGGGTTAAACCGGCTTGAATTACTGCGCTCAGGTTCGGTTGATTGGCAACGAGAAATACAATCGCTTCATCCGGGTTGAGAAATGTGCCGCGGGCGGTTAACAGCCGCAAAAGCAACCCGCCAGCAAGGATTGGGATTATAAGGTAACGCACGCTAAATCTTCTTTGTACAAAAGGTTAAGTCAAGAACGCGCGGCCAGAAGGTTTACAATTAAGTGCAGTGCACGCCGTAAACATTGATTACTGCGGGTCAGTATCAGGAGAAGCGAAAACCTATCATTCACTAACCGAGCCATCACAACCTAACAGGCAGGGCGGTAAACCCCGCCCTGCCTTTTTCCGTCCCGGACCGGAACACGATATTAAAGGATTGAAAACCGTTACGCAAAGGTTTGCTTGACTTTAATGTTAGATAGATTACACTTTAATCGAAGTATCCCTGAAGCAGTCCACCAACGGGTGCTGAGATGCCTTAAGGATATTTCACAAGTAAAAAGAAAAGGAGCATAAGATGAGAAGTATGATAGTCACGCTGGCATTAGTTTTAATGCTCAGCAGTATCTGGGCGGCGGTTGACCGCAACGCCCCGGGCACTCTGTTTCAAGACCGATTTCCCGTTTTTCAGAACGGAGGTTCATCGGAAGGAGCGGTTCCGTACCGATTCACAAACGAAGGCGATGCACTACCTGGACAGGTTGATAAACCAGCAGCACCCGCTTTTGGCGCGCCGCCCCAAATTTTAGAAATGACTGATGAGGGGAATCCGGTTGAACCCAAGCCATTGTGGGGAGAGGATATTCAGGTTTATGATGGCGGAATCAAAAGCCCAGTACCAGCGGGTTCGGAGCGGATGATTGCCTATGACCAGACCCACGCCGGTGTTCTGTTTGCGGCATTTGTGGTTGAGAATGGTGACACAATCAGGATTTACCGATCAACCGATAGCGGCAATACCTGGAGTAATTGGAATGGGGTGCAGCATCCGAGCAATGTGCTGAGTTCACCAGAACTGGTTGTCGCAGAGGGCGACTCCAGTTTTGTATTCCTTTTTTTCCGCACATCGGCGAATAATGGCGATGCTTACTGTGCCAGATTCGGATTAACCGGCGGTATTAATATGTTTTCGGTTAAGGTGGATAGCGATACCATTGTCAATCTTGCCGCATGCAAGGACAACGGCAATCCTTATTATCTCTATGTTACTTATGAGTTACATGATGGCACTTATGATGTTTGGCTGATGCGTTCAACCAATTATGGAATAACCTGGACCGCACCATCGGGTTTTGTTAATGATACCCGTATTCCACCTAAACCGGACATCGCGGTCGGTTACAACAACCGGGTCTATGTCTCTTGGCTTGATAAACGGCAGAGTTCGGTTGACTCGGCTTCTTTCCGGATTAAGCGTTCTACGGACCGGGGGAATACCTGGGAGCAGTCAAGGCAGGTGGGAGGACCGCAGGTGCGGGTGTTTGATGGCGTGATTGGAGCGGATAATACCGACCCGAGCATCTGGCTGGTTCATGTCCGGGATATGGAGCCCTTTAATGGGATGGGGCTGGGTGTATTCTATTACTACACCACGACTGATGACACAATCTGGTATTACGGTGGTGATGAAGGTATTGGCCACGGTGATACCGATAACAACGAAAAGATGCCCAGTATCGCTACCCATTGGTCATCGGGCGTTCCGACCGTATGTTATGCCATCGTGCCATCGGAATCACTGATGTTCACCTGGTGTCCTGGAGATACGAACTGGACAACGCCGCACAAGGTGAACAACCATCGGCACACCGGCAATTTTGCACCAGCCGCCGGGTGGAAAAATGTCGGTTCCGCTTCTTTTTCAACTGTGCTCTATGCCGGTGTTGGACCAGAGGACCTGTGGTTTGACTCCTGGGATAATACAACCGGAGTGAATGAGGAGAATCCGGCAGGAATCAAACAGGTGGTTGCGGTGAAACCAAACCCGGCAACGGGTAGAGCGGTAATCAACTGGGCAACTGTTAGCAGCGGCACAGTGCAACTGACGATTCACGATGTTACGGGCAGACGAGTTGCAACACTCGTTCAGGGACATTTGAATCCGGGTGATTACCAGACGGTCTGGAACTGCGCGGATGTGCCCGCAGGTGTTTATCTGTACCGGTTGAATGGAACATCAGCGGAAACAGGCAGGATTGTAGTTTCCCATTAAACGCCGCTGATTAAAGGGGCAGGATGTGTTTAATCCTGCCCCTTTTTCTGTTGGTAACCGGTATCACGGGCGCACCTTCTTAATCGATGGTCAGCATCAGCCGGATAATTGATTTGACTTTCAAAGATGGGGTAATTATAATGTAATCTTGTACAGATTTTAGTAGAATTAAGAGAAAGGAGCGTTTATGGCGCATAAGAAGGGTGGCGGTACCGCCAAAAATGGCCGCGACAGTGCGGGCAAGCGGCTGGGTGTAAAGGCTTATGGCGGTGAGTTTGTACGCACCGGTGAGGTGCTGGTGCGGCAGCGCGGGACCAGGATTCTGCCGGGCAAAAATGTTGGTCGGGGTAGCGATGACACACTTTATGCCCTGCAGGATGGGGTGGTCCGCTTTGAATGGGCAAGCCGGGATAAGAAGCGGATTTCGGTCTATCCGGCGAATTAAAGGATGACATTTTCCGCAAAGGGGATGCAATGAAGGTCAAGTGGTTGGGCCATGCCGCATTCCTTTTTACCACTGATGAGGGGTTGAAGATTCTTACCGACCCTTATGTGCCCGGTGCTTATGATGGCGCGGTCGGGTACGGCAAGATTCAGGAGGTGGCGGACATTGTTACGGTCAGCCATGAGCACGCGGACCACAATGGCGCGCGCGATTTGCCGGGAAGACCGCAGGTTCTGAAAGGCGAGGGTGAATGGACGATAAAAGGGGTGAAGATAAAAGGGGTTGCGACCTTTCACGACCCGGTAAAGGGCAAAGAGCGGGGCACAAACACCGTCTTTATCTATGATGTTGACAACCTGCGTCTGGTGCACCTGGGTGATTTGGGGCACATTCCTGATAAGGCGGTGTTGTCGGTTCTGGGCAGGGTTGATGTCATCTTAGTGCCAGTGGGTGGTGTGTTTACGATTGACGCCCATCAGGCGGCTGAACTTGTCAGACTGGTTAAACCCCGGCTGGTAATTCCGATGCACTACAAGACACCGAAATTAGGGTTTGGTATCGCCGGGGTTGATGAGTTTTTGAAACTGGCGCCCGGAGTGAAGCAGACTGGCAAATCTGAGGTTGAGGTGAAAGCGGAACTGCTACCGGCAGGGACCGAAACCTGGGTGCTTTTACCAGCACTGTAAGCGGAGGTGATGGTGGCGCAATCGGGTAACAGTCAATGCCGGGAGATTCCTTTTGAACTGGTGAAAGAGACGGTTGCCCGGTTGTGTATTGAGGCGAACTGCGTTTTAGGCGCGGATATGGTGCGGGCGCTGGAGAATGGCTTAAAGGCAGAAGAGTCGGAGACCGGCAAGGAGATTTTCCGGCAATTGCTGAAGAATCAGGAGATTGCCCGCGCCGATATGATGCCGATATGTCAGGACACCGGTTGGGCGGTTGTCTGGGTTGAGATTGGTTCTGAGGTGCGAATTACCGGTGGTGAGCTGGGCACCGCGATTCAGGAAGGGGTGGCAAAAGGCTATACCGAAGGTTATTTGAGAAAGTCAATTGTTGCGGACCCGTTGCGCCGAAAAAACACCGGCAACAACACGCCGGCGATTGTTTACTATGAGATTGTGCCCGGTAACCAGTTGAAGATAACAGTGCAGCCCAAAGGTGGGGGTAGTGAAAATATGAGTGAGGTGAAGATGCTCTCTGCCGCGGATGGGGTTGAAGGGATAAAGCGATTTGTGGTGGACCGGGTGTGGCGCTCGCAGGCGAACCCGTGTCCGCCGATTATCGTGGGCGTTGGTATTGGCGGGACATTTGAGAAGTGTGCACAACTGGCAAAACGGGCACTTTTACGCGAGGTGGGTTCGGTGCATCCGGACCCGTTTTATGCGCAACTGGAAGAGGAGTTGCTTAATGAAATCAACCGGCTGGGAATTGGTCCGCAGGGTCTTGGGGGCAGGATTACTGCTCTGGCGGTGTTCATTGAGGCTTTCCCCTGTCACATTGCGATGATGCCCTGTGCGGTCAATATCAACTGCCATGCGGCAAGGCATAAGAGTGCGGTTTTATGACGGGTGAGCGTAAAAGAATCAGTACACCGTTGACCGATGATGTGGTCCGGCTTTTGCGTGCCGGAGATGCGGTGCTTTTGTCGGGCAGGGTTTACACCGCCCGGGACCTGGCACACAAAAGACTGGTGGAGAGTTTAGAGCGGGGTGAAAAACTGCCGTTTGAGATTCAGGGTGCGGTTATTTACTATGTTGGTCCCAGTCCGGCAAAACCGGGCAAACCAATTGGTGCGTGCGGGCCAACCACATCTTATCGGATGGACCCTTACACCCCGAAACTTTTGTCGGTCGGACTCAAAGGGATGATTGGCAAGGGCAACCGCAGTCCGGCAGTGATTGAGGCGATAAGGCGGCACGGTGCGGTTTACTTTGCCGCGGTGGGTGGTGCGGCAGCGCTTCTTGCCCAGTGCGTGAAACAGGCAACGCCGATCGCCTACGAGGATTTAGGTCCGGAAGCAATCCAGGAACTTTTAGTTGAAAACCTGCCGCTGATTGTGGTCAATGACTGTTATGGTGGCGACCTTTACGAGGAGGGCGTGAGGAGGTTTCGAAAGGAGGGTTGAGGATTATGGAAAAGCAAAAGACCAAAGGACGCCGGGCTAAGATAAAAGAGAACCAGGAGCAGGTACCGGGAAACGGTTCGCAGCAGTTTGTGACGATATATGTGATGGGTGAGGCGTATCAGGTGCCCAAAGAGTTGACGATTATGAAGGCGATGGAGTATGCCGGTTATCGGTTTATCCGGGGGTGCGGGTGCCGGGGAGGTTTTTGCGGTGCCTGCGGCACGGTGTATCGAACCAAAGACTCCTATAAACTGAAGGTTGGGCTCGCCTGCCAGACGGTGGTGGAAGATGGGATGTATCTGACCCAGATTCCCTTTTATCCGGCAAACAAAAAGATTTACAACATTGACGAACTCAAAGCGGACACCCAGGTTTTGGTGCGGTACTATCCGGAACTGATGCGCTGTATCGCCTGCAACTCCTGCACAAAAATCTGTCCCCAGGACATTGATGTGATGGGTTATGTGCAGGCGGCGATTAGGGGCGACATCGCTAAGGTCGCAGATATGTCGTTTGACTGTATTATGTGCGGGCTCTGTGCCAGCCGCTGTCCAGCCGAGATTGTCCATTACAATGTGGCACTACTTGCCCGCCGGCTTTACGGTGCGAAGATTGCACCCCGGGCGGCGCATCTTCAGGAACGGCTGAAGGAGATTGAAACCGGGGCGTTTGAGCCGGGGCTGGACAAACTGACAAGGATGAGTGAAGAAGAGCTTTCCCGTCTCTACTACGAGGCGCGGGATATTGAACCGGAGTAAAAGATGTATCCAGAGTCAATGCAGGAGTCAATAAAAAAACTGGAGGCGACCAGGCAGGAGCGAATCAAGCAGGGGAAGATTCCGTTGCTTGATGCCGAAAGTAAGAAGGCGCTCTTGAAGTCGTTCCATCCCGATTACATTGAGACCAGTATGCGGGCGCTCACCGTTGGTCCAAACAAGGGCGACCGAACACCGCACGAACTGGCAGACCTGCTGGAAGCCTGGCCCCTGGTTGAGCCGAAGCGGTTTGACCCGGACAATCCAAAGTTTGATGTTGATGTGTTAATTATCGGTGGTGGTGGTGCCGGCGTGGCAGCGGCGTTAACTGCGGCAGAGTACGGGGCAAAGGTGCTTTTGACCACGAAACTGCGGCTTGGTGATGCCAATACGATGATGGCACAGGGCGGAATTCAGGCGGCAGACAAGCCGAACGACTCGCCGGAAAGGCACTACCTTGATGTTTTGGGTGGGGGGCATTTCAAAAATATTCCGGAACTGGCACGGGCGCTGGTTACCGACGCACCGGGCATCATCGCCTGGCTGGAAAAGTTGGGGGTGATGTTTGACAAAGAGCCGGACGGCACGATGAAGACGATTCACGGCGGTGGCACATCCCGTAAGCGGATGCACGCCTGCCGGGACTACACCGGTGCCGAGATTATGCGCACCCTGCGGGACGAGTTTCGCAACCGGGAACTGATGGTCCTGGAGTTCTGTGCGGCGCTGGAACTTTTGACCGACGATGAGGGCGCCTGCACCGGTGCGGCGTTTGTCAACTTAGATACGAATGAGTTGTTCACGGTGCGGGCAAAGACGGTGATTCTCGCGACCGGCGGCTGTGGCAGACTGCACATTCAGGGGTTCCCCTGCACCAACCATTATGGCGCAACCGCGGATGGTCTGGTTTTAGCCTATCGGGCAGGGGCAAAACTGGCGTTTATCGACACGATTCAGTACCATCCCACCGGTGTTGCCTATCCGGAGCAGATTGTCGGGCAGTTGATTACCGAAAAGGTGCGCGGGCTTGGTGCCCATCTGGTCAATGTGCACGGCAACCGGTTTATCTACGAACTGGAGAGCCGGGACATTACCGCATCGGCAATCATCCGGGAGTGCGTGGGCAGAAAAAACGGGGTTGTGACCCCAACTGGCAGGCTTGGAGTGTGGCTTGATACACCGCTGATTGAAATCCTTAAAGGTGAAGGTGCGGTCAAGGCTAATCTGCCCGCGATGTACCACCAGTTTGCCCGGTTCGGGATTTATATGGACAAAGAGCCGATTTTGACCTATCCCACCCAGCACTATCAGAACGGTGGGGTTTTAATCAACGACCAGGGCGAGACCGGGGTAAAGAACCTTTATGCCGCGGGTGAAGTGGCAGGTGGTATTCATGGCAGAAACCGGCTGATGGGCAACTCGCTTCTGGACATCCTGGTTTTTGGTCGCAGGGCGGGCAGAAGTGCGGCGGAAAAGGCAAAAAAGACAGCGGTGCGCAGTTGCGGGTTCAAGCATCTGAGCCAGTTTGAGGCGGAATTGAAAAAGGCAGGGGTGCCGAAAAACCGGCGCTCACCGATGGTCTTACCCGAATACCGCAGACCCGAACTGCAGACCCCGCTGGCGTTTGTCGAATAGTTTATAAATAATAAAACAAAAGGCGGGCAAAACGCCCGCCTTTACTTTCTTTCAGTTTCTCAGTTCAATAATAGGAGTTTCCCCTGCCATGTGATGTATTCGGAACGGACCTTCAGGATATAGACACCTTTTGATAGATGACAGACATTGAGATGAGCAGCGCCGGAACCGGCTGGGGTAATTGAGCGAGTAAGAACTAAAGTGCCGTTAGGTGCGTAGATTTGGACAATTGCCCGATTTGTTGGTGGAAGTCCGTTTACCTGAATCCAGCCTTTGGGTGCAGGATTAGGAGTAACCGTAAGGTGAAATACATTGTGATTAATTGGGCCATTCAATCCGCTGAGCGTTGTGTCAAAGCGCACCGCACTTCCTTCTATGTCATACCAGGTGTCACAGAGAACTTGGTCAATGACAAATGAACGGGGCATACCGTTGATTTGAGCAAACAGTTCGATTCTTATGGGCCATTGCTCCTTGGGAGAAAACTGAAATGTGTCAAGAGAACTTGGCGGACCACCCCAGCCCGGAGTTGATTCCATTACCGGTTGAGGCTGAAGGAAAAAGTACCAGCGCATGCTGTCAATCTGAGTAGAATTCATACCGGTGTTAAGGTAGCCGTAGATGTCCAGCGCCGGCAGTCGGACAGGAATGAGCAAGACAACTAAAACTACGGCGGGAATCAATCCTTTTTTCATATTCACTCCTTTCCCTTTTCCCAAGTAGAATTATACCAGAATTTAGCGCTAAAGTCCAGTGTGAGGTTATTCAAGTTTAATGAACTTCGCGGTATTGGTTTCGCCTTGGCGCACAAAATAGACACCGGGCATAAGGTTGCTGATGTTGTTTTCTCCCGGGGTTAATATGACGGTTAATTTGCCGGTGGCGTCGTACAGGGCAACGGGCGTGGTGCTTAAAACCCGGAGGGTATTGTATGCCGGATTAGGAGTAATGAGTTTGGTTTTCGGTTGGCACAAACCTTCGGTGCCGTTTTCTTCTATGCCGAGGGAGTTAAAGCGATAAAAAACTTCAACATTACCGGTCTGGCGGCTGGTCCAGAAGGCGTGGAGGTCGTTCATTCCGTCAACTGCGATTTGAGGTTTGGCACGAGTGCCTTCGGCATCACCCGATATTTTCACCGTATCGGACCAAGAAGAGCCATTGTCGGTGGAATAAAACCAGAGGACGCGATTGTCTTCTTTAAGACTGAGCGCATGGGTTACGCCGGTGGGTAAAAATGCGATATCGTTGATAAGGGCGCGCAGGGTTGTTTCATTAAGCCAGTTGTCGCCGCCATCGGTGGACCGTCGGAAATTGCGGGTCTGGCCAAAAATTGTAAAGGATAGGAATAGATAATTACCATTAGCCCAGATGCCTACGGGAACCGTCTGACTGGAGGTCGAAATTTGCCGCGGTGAATTCCATGTTGTGCCATTATCGGTGGAACGGAGATAATAGGTTTGGGCGTTACCCATACCGCCATAGGCGTAAGCGATATGAATTGCGCTGCCACTGGTAGCAGCACAGATGCTCTGGAAACCGGTCTGAGTGATAACATCAGTACGGTTCCAGTTTGTCCCGCCATCGGTTGACTTGTAGAGTTCTAATTGAGGCGGGGTGGTGGGTTTAACATTTAGTATATATACATTTTGGGGACCATTTGTTAATAAAAGAGGGACATCAACTTCAGCGGTTACCTGTTGAGCGGTGGACCAGGTTGCGCCGGCGTCGGTCGAGCGTCGATACCACAATCCGCCATCAGCCCGGCGATTGATAAAGTGCACATTACCGGAACTATCGGCAGCGATGCTGAATGTATAACTATAAGGCATCTCGTCAATTACAGACGGCGAAGCCCATGTTGCTCCCCGGTCTGTGGAGCGAAGATAGAGTACTTTCCTATCGCCGCCAACCACATCAGAATAAACGATATGCAGGTTATTACCCATTACCGCTACCGCTCTACCAGAGAAGGGCATATTGGAGTTGTCTGGTGAGACGGTTAGCTGACGGATTGCTCCCCAGTCGGCATAGGCATTGAGGCTACAAATCAGCATCAAACCGATGCTTATTACTATTGGCAGTCTTTGCATTTTTCTTCCTCCTTTTTTATCTTTTTTATAATAATACATTAGTGGTGTGCGACCGGGTTGTGTGCCGTTATAAACCACAGGTAATAAATATACCAAATTAATTTTTATTGTCAAATAAAACCCGTTGCTGGAATTGTGACGGTCTTTTAAAAAATTGCTTGACAAGAGGAATTATAGAAATATAATATATACGCTCACCAAAAGGGTGACATCCGAATTAAAATGGGTGAGAGAATGCACCTGAAAATATGAGGTGGCACAAAACACCTCATAAGGTGCGGTAAAAAGTAAAAACCAAAAAAGGAGGCTTGGATGAACAGAAGCATAGGAATGGGCGTTCTGACGCTGCTCGTTTTGACCGGCGTCGGGTTTGCGCTCACTCCGACCCTACCACCGGCATCCCTTACCGATTTGCCGCCGGAGGTTGCCTATGCACAGACCGTTCAGTTCTGGGTTACGGGTGACGGTCAGGTAATTCACACCCCGACCCTGAAGGATGTGCAGGAGGCAATTGAGGCGGGAATTCTGGCGCCGGGAACGGTTCTTGGTAACGGCGGCGGTGAGCCTCAGCCCTTACCGGTTGACGAGTTTATGTGGCCCATGCATGGACACGATGTCTACCAGAACGCATGGAACCCATTAATCCCTCAGGATACACTGCGTTCGCTCTGGACTGCGACCTATACAAGCGCGGCTTGGGCACCATGGTTCGGCTATCCAGCAATCGCTGCCGGGAAAGTGGTTTATGTCGATTGCGGCACGGGCTATCTATACTGCCGTGATATAACCGATGGAACCGTAATTTGGAGCACCCAAGTTCAGGCATCCTCTTACTATCCTGGTTCACCGGTGATTTTTGAGGGTACCGGCGGTCAGCTCTGGGTCGCAGTTCCGAACTATGGAACAAGCGGCAACACCCCAAGGGTTAGCTGCTATCGGCTGGATAACGGTCAATCGGTCTGGACAGCAGCAGTACCGCTGGGTTCTGCTGGTGCCAGTAGTACGAACCTCAACTTCAACCGTCCGGTTTACTATAATGGCTACATCTATCACATAACCCTTGAATTTAGTACTCCCTACGGTGGCGTACTCTATCGGGTGAACGCTCTGACCGGCGACACAATGCGGTTAAGCACCCGGGGTTCTTCCTGCGGTGGTGCTCTTACCATCGACCCGAATGGTCAGTATGGTTACTGGCCCTGCTGGAACCCGGCATCGCCTTCCAACCCGAAGATTATGAAGATCAACCTGGCGACGGGCGCGCTGGTTGACTCCACGCCGGTGATTACCGACTATCCAAGAGGTTCGGTAGCAATTAACCCGACAACGAGAAGGCTGTTCTGTGGTGGTTCCGCTTCCACTTCCGGTTCTGGTTCCATTCGCTGCTATAATGCCGATAATCTTGCTGCCGGTCCGATATGGACCTTCACAACCAGTGGCGGGCACGACATCCAGTACCCGGCGATTGACTATGAAAATGTATATTACACCACACAGTCTACACCCGGCCGTCTGTATGCGGTAAAGCAGTCGGATGGTACCGGTGCCTGGAACACGCAGGGATACATTACGGTTCCTGACAACAGCGCAATATACGATGGTGTACCTTGTGTCACCGGCGCGGTCGGTTCAACCCGTTATGTTTACCTGACACCAGGGTACTACACTGGTGCCAACATCTGGGTGGTCAATGCGGCTAATGGTAACACGGTGCAGTATCGGCAGGTATCATCCAGTGAGTATATGTTCACTGGTGCGTCTCGGCCCGCTGGGTACTTTGTTTCCAAATCGGGTTACGGAACGATATTCTGTTTCCGTTCACCGAACGACCTGACAATCCGCAATCATGACATCGCAGCCTATCGCATTGACATTCCAGAGGGTGTCAAACTTACACCCGGACAGACAATCACACCTACAGTAACCTACATCAACTACGGCACCAACAATGAGGCGAACTTCCTGGTGGCTTTCCGGGTGGACTCGGCAGACCAGAACCTTTATCTTGAAGGTGTACTGATTACCGACTCGGTCCTTTCCGGTGACACATTCAGCGTAACTTTCCCGGATTGGACACCGGCGAATCAGTACTGGGCTGGATACCAGATTAAGGCGTGGGTGGAACTGACAGGCGATGAGGCACCAGGCAACGACACGGTGCGGCGCGCCTGTATGACTACGACCGACACCTGCTACTCCTACCGCAGCAACAATGCGCCCTCAATTGACGGCTATCTTGCCGCGGGCGAATGGGACGACGCCTACTATGTGAATGTTTCCAATATTGCCGGATGGGGTGGAATGACACAGAGTAGTAATGCCGCCTGGATGCGGTTGAAGCACGACGGCAATAACCTCTACCTCGCATTCGGTATGCCGCAGGCGATGACCCGTGATGCCGGAGACCAGATTGGTTTCTATCTGGATGAGAGTGGTGATGGTGAATGGGCAACCGACAACTCGGAAGGCAACTACTGGTTCTGGGTGAACCAGTACAACAATGACGAGGTGCTATACCGCTGGCATACCCCGGACACCTTCGGTCAGCAGTTAACCGTGCCGGGTGCTCAGTCTGCATCTGGTACTCTCAATGGCTATCTGGTGTTTGAGGTGAAGGTGCCGTTTGGTACACTGCCTTACCAGATTTCGATGAATCCGGTGAATGACACCGGCAAGTTGTGGCTGTTTAGCCTTGACGGCTCTTCGTTCTACGGCTGGTGGCCCGCTGATATGCCTGATACCCTCTGGCGACAGCCGATGTATTACGGTACATTCATCCTGCGCACCCTGCAGACCGGTGATGTGGGTGTGAAGTCGATTGATGCCCCGCGCAGCGCTCGTCCGGGCGATGCGGTTGTGCCCAAGGCGACCTGGAAGAACTTTGGCACAACATCAATGAACTTCACCGCCTACTACCTGATGAACGACCCGAGCGGGACAAGGGTTTACTCCGAGTCTCAGACCGCAACCCTGGCGGGTGGCGCTGAGATTCAGTTGACCTTCCCGTCCTATGTGGTCAACACTGAGGGTGATTGGGCGGTTAAGTGCTCAACCGTTGCCGGCGGTGATGTCAATGCCGCAAACGACATCAGGACCGGCACATTCCGGGTGAGCACCGCACCACCGGTAACTCCGGGCTGGGTTGAGGTGAAGTCGATTCCGGGTGCGCCGAAAGACGGTGCGTTCCTTGCATTCAATCCGGACAACGGGTTGATTTATGCGGCACGCGGCTACAAGTCCGGCGACTTCTACGCCTATGACCCGAACGCGGACAGTGCGGGTAACTGGACAACTCTGACTCCGATTCCGGCGACCGAGGGTAAACTGCCTTACAAGGGTGCGAACGGCTGCTATGGTGACGGCTATATCTACGCCACCATCGGCAACAACACCCAGGGCTTCCTGCGTTACTCGATTGAGGGTAACTCCTGGGAGCCGCTGGCAGCGGTACCGCTGGGTGCGAGTGGCAAGAAGGTCAAAGGTGGTACCGACCTCGTGTATGTGGACGGCTATGTGTACCTGTTGAAGGGTTACAAGACCGACTTCTTCCGGTACAATGTTGCCGCCTCTGCCTGGGAGTCGCTGCCTTCAGCACCGGCTGGTACTCGTCCGAAATGGGACAAGGGCTCCTGGCTGGTCTGGGATGGTCAGAACACGCTCTATGCTCACAAGGCGAAGTACGGTGAGATGTGGACATTTGACCTGACAACCCAGCAGTGGGGCACCGCGTCACTTCCGGGTATGCCGACCTCAAGCAGCAAGACCGGCAAGAACAAGAAGTCCAAGGACGGTTCTGATGGCGCCTACTACAACGGCTACATCTATGCGCTCAAGGGTGGCAACACCGTTGAGTGGTGGCGTTATGAGGTTGCCGGTAATGCCTGGACCGAACTTGACCCGATGCCGGAGGTTGGTTCTACCGGCAAGAAGAAACGGGTCAAGGCGGGTGGCGCACTTGCTGGCTACGGTGACAACCCAATCTTCTTTGCCCTGAAGGGTGGCAAAATCCAGGAGTTCTGGCGCTACTACGACACCACAGTGGTGGTGTATGCTGCGAAGCCGGAGCGCTCGGGCGTGATGGCGGAGCAGGTGAATGCGAACCGGTTTGGGTTCAGCGTGGCGCCGAATCCGGTGGTCAAGGGTTATGGCTTGCTCTCCTACAGCGTGCCGCAGCAGGCACCGGCGCGGTTGACGGTGTATGATGTGACCGGTCGAGATGTGATGCATCTCACCTTTGTCGCTTCGGGCACCGGCACGCGCAACCTTGACCTGCGGTCGCTGGCAGCGGGTGTGTATCTGGTGAAGTTTGAGAGCGCCGGATACAACGCGAGCCAGAAGCTCATCGTCCGGTAGTAGAGACCGGTTAAAAGTGAAGGGGGGCTTTAAGCCCCCCTTCTTTTTTATTTAAGTTGTTAACTTAATGGATGACGAGAAAGCGGCGCACGATGTTGGGCTGTTCAGTGGAACGGAAGAAATAAATCCCGGGTGTCAGAGGCCGGGAGCGCACCACCATTCCCGAAGCGTTCAGGATTTCAATCCGGGAGTCGGCAAGCAGGTTGTTGAGCAGAGCCGGAAAGGCAATCATACCCGGTGTCTCCTCAATGCCGGTCTGACCCTGAAACTTGATTTTCACCAGGTCAAACGGCGGTGGGAACGAGTACCAGGAGTCGTTAACCGGACGGTAGATGCTATCAGAAACGGGCATCCCGGCAACCATTGCAGAGTATTTTATTATTGCGGGCCAGCCCGGAAACTCCGGGAACTGGAATGGATTGGTTTCGCCCGGATTAGCTTCCCAGCCCGGGGTTGGGAACCAGGTTCCGGTGGAGCCATAGAAAAAGTAGACCGAATCGACTACAACCGGTTCTGTTTCGGTTGTCAGGTAGCCGGTAATCTGCCACTGGGCGGTGCTCAGCGTCACCAATCCCAGAGCGATGAGGGTGATAAAGAACTTCTGTTTCAAAATTACCTCCTTTTTAATGCAATAAGTTTAGTAACACCGTTTTTTAATGTCAAGGAAAAAAGTCGGGCAGGGTTGCGTTCTTAAATCAAAGGAAGAGGTTTGCGAAGTAAAATTTGCTGGGCAGATATTATAAAGGAAGGTTTAAACCGTGATACGCGGTTTTGTTTTTCCAACCTGTATACTTTAAAGTATAATAGCCGTAAATGGCTGTTTTCATATAACATATTGTAATTTAGATAGTTAACATAATGGGATACAATTTTCCCTACCCAACCCCGGGGTAGTCTCCGGAATGGTATGGGAAATTGAAGTTGAGGTGGTTTTGGGGTGAGAACCTGATTCACCTGACCGGCTAATAATCGGCACCATTAACGGGTTTGAGTGCAGGGTAAAATTGGGTTGGGTGGTGATAAGATAGAAGACCGGAAAACCGGGCGGGGTGGGTTGAGCCGAATTTCAGGCTTGACCGGGTATAATTTGCCAGTTAAAATTGGGATGATGAACTCAGTTAGAGCCGTGGTTTGCAGGAGGTGGCGTAGATGAACCGCCCATTTTACCGGAGCGGTCTGCTCCACCTTCAAGGACAGAATAGCGCGGCTCGTTTAGTTTCCCCAAAACAGTCAGGGACCGGCAGTCGGGAAAGATGAAGCTCCGGTTTTGTGCCGGCGGTCTGCCGGTTCGTAAAAGTAAGCACCAACTAAAAGCCCAACAAAAAAACAACCAGACAAAACAAAGGAGGTAAAATGGCAAAGCGTTACGACTATACCGGTAAGGATGTCCAGGAGGTTTATGACGGTCCGGGCGGTCTGCTCTGGGAAGCGGTGATGGGCGAGCAGATTCACTCAGGCGGACCAGAGGCAACCGACCGTCTGGCAAAGGCGCTGGGACTGAAACCCGGGATGCAGGTGCTTGATGTGTGCAGTGCGCTGGGCGCGCCGGCAAGGCACATCGCCCAGAAGTACGGGGTTAAGGTTACCGGTCTTGACTTTACCAGGACGATGCTGGAGAAGGCAAGACAGCGGACCAAAGAGGCAGGGCTTGACCATCTGATTACCTTTGTTGAAGGCACTGCGCTTGATATGCCGTTCAAGGCGAACACCTTTGATGTGGTCTGGGGTCAGGAGGCGTGGTGCTATGTTACGGACAAGGACCTCCTGGCGCGGGAGTGTTATCGGGTGTTGAAACCGGGCGGCAAGATTGGTTTTACCGACTGGGTGATTACCGGCAAAATTGAGGAGGACCTGCTCGCAAAACTTTACGAGTCGATGGCGTTTCCCTATATGGAGACATTTGAAGGGTGGCAGGAGGTTTTGAAGCGCGCCGGGTTTAAGGTGCTTGATGCCCAGGACCAGACTGAGGAGTTTGCCCGCTGCTTTGATGAGTACAAGGTGATGGTGGAAGAGAAACTGAAACCGGCGATTCTGCAAAACTTTGGCAAGGACTTGTTTGATTTTGCGGTCAACCTGGTGAATATGTGGCGCGATGCGGCGCATCGGCATCAGGTAGGCAGAGGGTTTTACATCGGGCAGAAGTGACCAGGCGTATTCTATTCTGGGTGCTAATCGGGCTCGGTACCGGCGCGCTGGTTTTTGGCTCTTTCATTGGTGCCTGGGCACGGATTGGCTACTTCAGCAGTCAGATATGCCTCTCCTGTATGGGTTTGGTTTAATAAAAAGGAGGTGTTTATGAGGGGTAAGTTGCTGATAGTTGCCGGGCTGTTTTTGCTATCCGGCACAGTAATGGCAACGCAGCGGGTGATGGTGATGGAGGACTTCACCGCCACCTGGTGTACCTATTGTCCGGGCGCGGCACGCGGTGCTGAGGAGTTGAAGTTTCGGGCGTTTGATTCGGTGGTGGTGATTGCCTATCACTCGTCAACCAGCGACCCGTTTTACACCCCAGAGGCGGCGAGCCGGATGAGTTATTATGGCGTGACCGGCTATCCGACGATGCGGCTTGATGGCGGACAGGCGGTGGTTGGAGGTCTGCATTACGGCACGATGTATCCGGCATACCGGCAGTTCTTTGACACCCGAAAACTGGAGCCGAGTCCGCTCGATATCAGATTGACGGTCACCTATGATTCTTCATCAAGGAGCGGGGTGTTGACAATCGTGGTTCGGAATACCAGTTCCAGCGCGGTCAGCGGTCAGTTGCACACCGTTCTTACCGAAAGTCACATCTACTACCCCTGGCAGGGGATGGATAGCCTGCACGATGTCCAGAGGTTGATGCTTCCTAACGCTGCGGGCGAGGCGATAACGGTCAACCCCGGGGATTCGGTGGTGCGAACAAGGAATTTCACCATCAATTCGGGCTGGGTGGCAAGGAACTGCGAATTTGTCGTTTTCGTCCAGAACAACACCACGAAGTGGATGTATCAGGGTGCGAGTATCGAAGTGATACCGGAGCCGGAACTGGAGTTTGTCGGTTATCAGCCGGTACTGCCCCGCCCTGGGCAAAACTTCAATCTGACGCTCGGGTTGCGTAACATCGGCAGTGGGGCGCTGAGCGGTGCCAGTGCGGTGCTGTCAACCGATGACCCGTATCTTACCGTTCTCCAGGGCACGAGCAGTTTCGGGCAAATCAACCGGGGTGCGGAAGGTTATTGTAACACGCCGTTTCAACTGCAGGTGAGTTCTTCGTGCCCGGACCCGCATCAGGCGACACTAAAACTGGTAATTACAACAACCGATATGGTGGTTGATACGGTGACATTTCCTTTGAACATCACCACGAGCCCGGGTTTTGCCGATGATATGGAGCACGGCATCGGTGGCTGGACCCATAGCGGCACCCGGGACAACTGGCACCTTTCGAATTACCGCGCCTCTTCACCCAGTTACTCCTGGTACTGTGGGGTAGAGTCAAACCACCAGTACACAAACGAGAACGATGCCCGACTTGTGACGCCGTTTTTCACCCTGGGCGACTCTGCCTGGGTGCGGTTCCAGCATTACTACGACACGGAGGCGGACTTTGATTTCTGTGTGCTGGAGATAAACAACGGTTCACCGTTCTGGGTGCCGGTCGGGATGTGGAGCGGGTCAAGTAACGGCTGGCAAGAGGAGGCGTTCGATTTAAGCCCGTTGCGCAATCAGACGGTGCGGTTGCGGTTCCGGTTTATCAGCGACTACAATGTTACGGGCGAGGGCTGGTATGTTGACGACTTTGAGTGTGGTACAAGGGTCGGCGTTGCCGAACAAGAAGGGCAAAAGGTGCTGCCCGTGCTGGCGGTGAGCAGTCCGGTACGAACGCGGGCTAAGGTGCGGTTTGTTTTGCCCGCCGGGGTCAAGGCGGAGGCGCGGGTTTACGACATCAGCGGGAAACTGGTGCGACAACTGAGTGACAACCTTAGTGGCAGCGGAACCGTGGTCTGGAATCTGACCGATGTCACAGGCAGGATGGTGAGTGCTGGTGGCTACTTTATCCGGATGAGTTATGACAACACCACGGTCTGTGTACCGATGGTGGTGGTGCGATAAGGGATGCGGGTGCAAAGGGGCAGGTTGCTGTTTTTCTTCAGCAGCCTGCCCCTGATTTTGGGCTGTTCAGATGCGCCGTTGATTCCACTCGTGCCCACCAATCGGGTGGTGCTGGTTGAGTTTTTTACCTGGCAGCGGTGCGTTTACTGCCCTTATGCGGCACAGGCACTGGACAGTTTGACAAAGGAGTTTTCGGACAGTGTGGCAATAATTGCCTATCACCGGCGCGTTGCGGGCGACACCCTTTCTCCGGAGTATGTTGAGGAGCGGCGTCAGTTCTATTACGAGTCCGGCGGTGAGCCGGCAACGGTTTTTGATGGCGGTCCGGTGGTGCGCACGCCTGGACCGGAGTACAACTACGAGACATTTAAGAATTACATTCTCGGGGCGAAGGCGGTTTTGCCCGGGGTGGAACTGGTGATTACGACGCAGCGCGACTCTTCTCGGGCAACAGTTCTCGCCCGTGTTTTCGGGGTCGATTCGACACCGGAAGAGAGTTTGCGGCTTTATCTGGTGATAACCGAAGATTCGATACGAACGGTTTTACCCGGTGCAACCGACTCGGTTTTTAACAATGTGATGCGGCTGATGCTGCCGGATGTCAATGGTTGGTCGTGCTGGTTGCGCCGGGGCGACAGTTTGCAATTTGACCAGACGGTACCGCTGCCGTCCTACTGGAATCACCAGCGGTTGAGTGTTGTGGGTTTTGTGCAACAACCCTCAACCGGGCGGGTTTTACAGGCGTGTAAAAAGAGACTGGATTGATAAAAGGAGGTGAAGATGAGAAGGATGTTTTTTTGTCTCTTAATTTTTGCCGGATTGGTGACACCGGCTAAAGCCGATTACAGTTTTAGTTTTGTGTGCCGGAGCGAGACTTTGCAGCAGGTGGTGCCGGAAGGAGTTGCCGTTTACTACTTCACCCTGACCAACACCGGAACCGAGCCGGACATTTACCTTTTTGACTGCCGGGTTTTACAGGAGGTGCCGGGCTGGAGCGCCATCTACTGTTTGCGCGGGCGGTGTGTTGAACCCGGGATACCGATGTTTGACACGCTGGCGCCGGGTGAAGCGGACACGACAATTGACATCACGGTGTTCACGACCAGTACCGAGGGTGAGCAGGTGATTCAAATGACGGTTACCTCTCAAGGCGACCCGTCACAGGTCAGTTCAATTAGAACTTATACCCGGGTAAGTTGCGGTATTGAGGAAGGGGTAACTCGTTTTGGGTATAAGGCGGTGCCGGGTCTGGTTTTTGATTATGCGGGAAGAAGGGTGCGGGCGGTATTGACGCCCGGTATCTATTTTGTCCGTCGGGATGACGGTGGTGGTTTTCAGAAGGTTGTAGTTTTGCGTTAGGATATTAATTTGAGAAAAAGGGGGCTTTTGAGTTTTGCCCGCGCTGCGGGCTGTGCGGGCAAGGCGTGTCAGGCTGACCTGTTTGCCATTTTAGACGGGTTACCCGGTTTTAAACATCCCGATTTGCTGGTGAGCGGCGCAACCGCAGACGATGCCGGGGTGTTTCGGCTGGATAAAAGACGGGCGCTGGTTCTGACTGTGGATGTTTTACCCCCGGTTGCAGATGAGCCTTATGTGTTCGGGCAGATTGCAGCGGCAAACTCCCTTTCTGATGTGTATGCGATGGGCGGTATGCCGCTTGCCGCACTGGCAGTTCTCGGGGTACCGGTTAAAGAGATTGAGTTTGAGACCGTGCGGAGGGTGCTTGCCGGTGCCTGGGACAAGGTTAAGGAGGCGGGTGCGGTTGTTGCGGGCGGTCACACGGTAAGAGACCAGGAGTTAAAGTTCGGTCTGGCTGTTACCGGGATTGTTCATCCGGCAAAGGTTGTGACCAATGCCGGTGCCAGACCTGGGGACCGGTTGTTTTTGACCAAACCGCTCGGAACCGGGGTTATTACAACCGCCCAGAAGAACCGCCGGGCGCCACCGTATCTCGTGGCGCGGGCAAACCGATTGATGGCGCAGTTGAACCGGCTGGCAGCAGAGGCGATGACCACAGTCGGGGTAAGCGCGGCAACCGACATTACCGGTTTCGGGTTGCTGGGTCATTGCTGGGAGATGGCACAGGCGAGCGGGGTTGACATAGTTATCAACGCAACAGCGGTGCCGTTTATTCCCGGAGTGAAGAAACTGGCTCAGGAGGGATGGTTTTGCGAAGGGACCTTGAACAATTATAAGTTTATGAAAAGCCGTGCCGATTTTGCCCCGGGGATAGACAAAACGATGCGTCTTTTACTGTGCGACGCCCAGACTTCAGGCGGTTTGTTGATTGCCGTGCCAGAAAAGAAGGTAAGGCGACTTATCAACGAGTTGGTGAGAGCCGGAGTTGATGGTGTCCGGGCGGTGGGTGAGGTGCGAGCCGGAACCGGAAGGGTACGGGTGGTCGAATGATAAGTTTGTTGCCGAAAGTTTTTGATTTCCTATAATATCTGACTTATGGCAGAGAGAGCGGATTTATTCTCCTTGCTCGTCGATGCGGTTGTTGCCCTGAAACCGGAACAGGTGCAGCGGTTGTGCGCAGAGGCTTTGCGTCAGGGTGTGCAACCGGAGGAGGTGCTGGAGAAGGGGCTGGCACGGGGTATGCGGGTGGTGGGTGAGAAGTTTGCGGCAAAAGAGTATTTTGTGCCCGAGGTGCTTTTGGCATCAAAGGCGATGTATGCCGGGTTTGACATCATAAAAGAGAAAATGGCACCAAAAACCAAAAACCCGGGCCGGGTGGCGCTGGGTGTGGTGCAGGGCGACATCCACGATATCGGCAAGAATATTGTCAAGGTGATGGTGCAGGCGGCAGGGTTTGAGGTCGTGGATTTGGGCAGGAATGTGCCGATTGAGCGGTTTGTTGCCGCAGCGGAAGAGGGGGTGCAGATTATCGGAATGTCATCTTTAATGACGACGACGATGCCCAATATGGCAAAGGTGATTGAGGCGCTGAAAAAGAAGGGGTTACGGGAAAGGGTCAAGGTGCTGGTTGGCGGCGCACCGGTGACGCGCCTCTTTGCCGAACGGATTGGTGCGGACGGCTATGCGCCGGATGCCCACAGCGCGGTGGTAGAGGTGGAGCGGCTGTTGAAATAAGGCGTGGAACGGGCAAGGGAGCGGTTAAATACCGTTTTGCAAGCAGAACGGTCCAGAGTCACGCCGCCGGTGGTGTTTCCGATTGTCGTGGCAAATCATGCGGCTCGGGTTGCGGGTGAAAGGTTGCGCCGTGCCCTGACCGATAGTTGGGTTCTTGCTGAGGTACTCTATCATGCGTATCGGCTCTACAATTACGACCTGATAATGGTGTTCGCTGATGTTCTAATTGAGGCGGAGGCGATGGGGTGTGAGATTGAGATGGTGGAGGATGAACCGCCAATTTTAGCACGACCCGCAGGCACCGCGGCACAGGTTGCCGATGTGGAGCGCGGGTGCCGGATGAAGGTAATTCTTGATGCAACCGGTGAACTGGTCAAAAGGGTGGGCAAAGAGGTGTATGTGTTGACATCGCTCAAGGGTCCATTTTCCCTTGCCAGTTTTCTTGCGGGACCCGAGGAGTTTCTCGAAAGTTTGATTTCGGCACCGGAAAGGGCAGAGTGGTTTTTACAAAGGGCGAGCGAGAACCAGAAAAATTTTGCCCGGGCGATTGTGCAGCGGGGTGGAGTACCGTTTATCGGCGACCCAATGGCTTCCGGTAGTATTATCAGTCCAGGTTTGTTTGCGCGGTTTGCCCTGCCCTATTTAAAGGAACTGGTGGCAGAGATTCATCGGTTGGGCTGTTGGACCGGGTTGCATATCTGCGGGGACACGACCGGGATTTTGCGGATGATGCGCGACAGCGGTGCTGAAATATTAAGTGTGGATGAGATGGATATCAGTTTTGTCCGTCAGGAGGTCGGTCCGGACCGGGTAATTATGGGCAATGTTTCAACCGGCTTGCTGGAGAGCGGGACACCAGAAGAGGTGCAGCAGGCGGCTCGGGACTGTCTGAAAAAGGGGTTGCCCAGGATGATTCTTGCCAGCGCCTGCGATGTGCCAGCCGGGGCACCGGTGGCGAATGTCCAGGCGCTGGTGTCTGCAGCGCAGGGGTGGTGATGAGAGTGCGCTGTGTTCCAAACGGAATGAAATCCCTTCAAGAGCTGCTCTGGGCAAAAGGGGTGAATTTATCCGGTGATTGTGGCGGCAGGGGCAGGTGCGGTAAGTGCCGGGTGCGGCTCGTGCCGGATGGTAAAACGGTGCTTGCCTGTCAGTTTGTTCCCAAACATCCAGTCACGGTTGAGGTTGAGCAAGGGTTTAACCGGTACAACGCTCGGGTTAAGAGGAGCAGGTCAGCGCCCAGCCCAATGAACAAGGATTTGGTGCTGGTTGCGGACATTGGCACAACAACTTTAAGGCTGGCAGTAATTGACCAGGCACAGGGGCGTCGGGTTAAAACCGAGACGCAGTTAAATCCGCAGATAAGATTTGGTACGGATGTTCTTACCCGGATAGGTGCGGCAAGCAAGGTGCAGCGGGCAGGGGTGAATGAGTCGCTTCAGGAGTTTATGGACCGGAACGGAGTTCCCCGGTCAGGTCTGGTCACGGTGGTGGGTAATACGGTGATGATGCACTTTGTTTTTGGCAAGAGTCCGAAAGGTCTGGGGCAATTCCCTTATCGCACAAGGTTGCCCTTGAGGCGGGTGATTCAAGGTGCCCGAAACGGATTGAAGTTGCGCACCCTGCCGCTGCTCGGTTCGTTCATCGGCAGCGACTGCACCGCCGCAATTTTTGCCGCGGGGATACACAAAACCGAACGGCTGACGCTTTTAGTTGATGCCGGAACTAATGGTGAGGTGGTTTTGGGTAACCGGCACAAAATTGTTGCCTGTTCCACCGCAGCCGGACCGGCTTTTGAAGGGGCAACTTTGAGTTGTGGTGTGCTTGCGGTACCAGGGGCAATTAAGAGTTGCCGGTTGCGGCGGGGCATATGGGTCGTGAAGACGGTGGGAAGTAAAGTTCCAACTGGAATCTGTGGTTCGGGCGTACTGGATGTTATTGCTGAAGCGTTGCGCGTAGGTTTGATTGAGCCCGGGGGTAGACTGAACCAGGGCGAGCGGCTTCAAATTTATGGTAAGGAACCGGCAGGTGTTTATCTCACGCAGGCGGACATCAGAGAGGTGCAACTGGCAAAGGCGGCGATTGCCACGGGCATAAAGTTGTTGTGGCAAGAGTGGTCGGGAAGGAAAATCGAGCGGGTGGTGATTACCGGTCGGTTTGGCGGTAAGTTAAACCACCGGGCAGCAATGGCGATTGGGCTTTTGCCGGTTTTGCCGGAGTCGGTGATTTACCAGAAACCAGACCTGGCACTGGCAGGAGCGATAAAGGCGGTGCTTGAGCCGGAAGTGCTAAAACAGGCTGAGGAGTTGAGTAATCGGGTGACCGAGATTCGGCTTGCGGAGCATCCCGATTTTGAAAAGATGTTTGTTGAATCACTGGCGTTAACAGAATGGCACTCTTAGAAAGAAAACGGCTGGAAGGTTTGCGCGCGGAACGGCTTGAGGAACTGAAGAGTTTGAAGGCGCAGGGGAAAAAGGTGGTGGGTTACTTCTGCCTTTATGCGCCGGTGGAAATTATCCAGGCGGCGGGCGCGGTTCCGGTGCGGCTGGCGCGTGCCGATTATCAGAGTGAACTGGAAGGCGAGCGGTTTCTGCGGGCGGATGCCTGTCCGTTTTGTAAGGCGAGTCTGGGGAAGTTTGCCCACGACCCGTTGTATCAACTAATTGACGCTGTGGTCAGTGTCAATACCTGTGATATGATGCGCCGGTTGCCGGAGTCGATAACGGCAAACTTTTCGTTGCCGGTGTTTTCGCTTTATCTGCCGCGCACCAGTGAACCGTTTCCCAATCGGTTGAGTGCGTTTCAAGCCGGATTGGTGGACTTGAAGGAGTGGTTGGGCAGTTTGACCGGTCAGGAGTGGCAAAACGAGCGGCTGAAAGAAGCGATTAATGAGATGAACCAGTTGCGGCGCAAACTTCAGGAACTGGACCAGAGCCGGGCGGAAAAACCGCCGAAAATTCGGGGCGGTGAACTGTTTGATATCGTAGCACTGGCAACACTGCTACCACCCAGAAGGATGCTAAATTTGCTGAATGAGTTGTTATCAATGGTTTGGGCGGCGCCAGGAACGGTGGACAAGAATCGGGTCCGGCTGCTGTTGACCGGTAGTATCTTATCAGAAGAGGACCGGACACTAATCGAAATTGTTGAAGAAGGAGCGGATATTGTTGCGGATACGGTATGTACCGGTAGTAGATGGTTTCACGAGGAGTTAAAGGTTGAAGAGGAGCCGTTTGCCGGGCTTGCCCGCTTTTATTTTAATCGAACACCGTGCGCCTGCCGCAGGCCCAACAATGCGCTTTTTGATTACATCAGAGAGCAGGTACAGGAGCGAAAGGTTCAGGGGATTGTCAACAAGAGTTTGCTTTACTGCGACGCCTATCGTTTTGAGGGAAAATGGCTGCGCCAGGAGATTGGCATTCCGGTGCTGGAGGTTGATGGCGACTATTCCCAGGAGAACCTCCAGCAGTTGCGCACCCGGATTGAGGCGTTTCTTGAGATGTTGCGATGAGGAAACTGGATTATTACGACCCGGAACCGGCGCGGATTACATTTGATGAGTGGGACGATTTGTTTCAGAAAATCCCGGACGAGTTGATTGAAAAATTTCACTACTTTGCACCCAATCAGGAGGCATGGTCAAAATACCTTTTCCCCCCGCAGGTCTTTGCCATCTACGGAGCAAGGCATCTGCGCCGTCTGAAGTTTGACAACTCGCTTGCCGCATTGCGAATGTGGGGTTTTGTCCAGAATGAGATTGAACGGCTGTTTCGTGCCCGACAGATTGGGAAAAAGGTTGTGGCGGTGATGGGCGATTTAGGACCACTAGCGGTGATTGTGGATTCGGTGGGGGCAAAGCCGGGTTCGGATAAAGACGATAGGGAGTGTGTGGCGTTTTATCCGGACTGCTGGTGGTGGACCCCTTTTGCGATGGAGAGTAAGGTGTTACTGGAAAAGGCGGCAGAGTTAGGTATCGGCGATGCCACCTGTTTTTCCCGGGCGGCACTGGGCGCCTTTGCCAAGCACAGTTACTTTCCGGACCCGGATTTGGTGATTGCGGCAACCGGTGCATCGTGCGACGACTATTCTGGGGTGGAGAGCCTGGTGGCAAAGATGGTGCCCGAGGTTATTTGGGTGGAAACACCACCCCGCTGCGTTGAATCCAAGGCAAGGGAAAGGGTTGAGTTGATGCTGGTTGAGGAGTATCAACGGGTGATTGAAAAACTTGAGGGGCTGACCGGTGTCAAGGTGACCGAGGAGATGTTGCAACAGGGGGTGCGACGGGCAAATCATTTGCGTCGTCTTACCCAGCGGTTTAAGGAACTGGCTTACGGTTATGGTGTGTTCCCGGCGCTGGAAACGATGGTTGTGGAGTTTGGCTGTCTGCACGGCTACTCCGATTTTGCGGAGTGGACCGCGATTGTCGAGCATCTGGTAGAGACCGCCACAGTGCGATTGCAGCAGGGTAAAACGGTGCTGGCGGGTGACAGTTTGCGGATTGGCTGGGTGACACCACCCGCCGACCCGTTGCTTTTGTGTTATGTTGAAGACCAGGGAGCACGGGTTGTCGCGACCGAATATGTGATTAATCAGGCATTGAGTTTGATTGATGAGACGGTACCGCCCCTTTTAGGTATCGCCCGGTCCCTGCTCAACGCTTCTTTGATTGGTTCGTCAAGAGAAAGGGCGGCGATGTTTGTCCGGGCAGCGCAGCAATGGCAAGCCGAAGGTGTGATTGTTTCCGGAATTTTAGGTGGTTCGCACTGCGCGATGGAGTCGCGATTGATTGGTGATTATATTAAACAGAAACTGGACATTCCGATTCTGGAGTTTGATGTTGCGCCGCCGAATAAGGCGATTGACCGTCAAACCCAGACCAGGATTGACGCATTTCTGGAACTGGTGCGGAGCCGGCGATGAAGGAGTTGCTCAATCCCCGGGAACGGTTTTCTCTGCTCGTGATTGACGAACCTCAGGACCGGGTGCCGATTTTTCCGTTATTGACCGCCCGTGCCGCAAAATTTTGCGGGGTGAGTTTGCGCGACTACTACACCGATGGGTTGATGATGGCGCAATGTCAGTTGCGCGCCCGGGAGTTTTACAACACCGACTTCATCTCAATTTTTTCTGAGGTGGGTTTGATTGCCGAGGCAATAGGTTCGGAGTTTGTTTATCCGGAAGACGACCTGCCGGTGCTGGCGCGTCCGCGCTGGAACACAGTTGAAGATGCCGCCCGGGGTTTGAAGAGCGAAATGGCGCTTGCGGGTCGGGTGAAGGTTTATCTGGATGCGATTAGTTATGTCTGGGAGGCGATTGCCGATGTTGTGCCGGTTCTTGCTTATGTACCGGCGCCTTTTACCACCGCCCAGCAGTTAATAGAGCCCGAGGAGTTTCTGGTTGCCCTGCTGGAAAAACCGGAACTGGTAAAGGTAGTCCTTGACCGTGTGACCCAACTGGTAAAGGCGTTTTCCCGACTATTGATTCGCGCCGGCGCGTTGCCCATTTTGGTTGACCCACTCGCTTCCGGTAGTGTGCTCAGCCCCAGGGAGTATCAGGAGTTTGCCCTGCCCGCCGAAAAGGCGGTAATAGATTTCTGGCACCGTTATGACCTGGATGTGGTTTTACACATCTGTGGCGACACGAGTGCAATCGTGATGATGATGCCGGAAACCGGCGCGGATTTGATTAGCGTTGATAAGGTGGACCTTGGCTCGGTTATTGCGACGGTGGGAGAAAAGGTGCGGGTCATTGGCAATTTTGATACGACCGAGTTGTGGCTGGGAACACCAAAGGAGATTGGCGATAAGGTTAGGGAGATGGTCGCGCAGGCGAAGGGCTGTCCGCGTGGTTATGTGGCAGCGACCGGGTGTGAGGTGCCAATCGCCACACCGGAAGAAAACTTGCGGGCTTTTGTCAGCGCGGCACAGGAGGCAGGAAGGTACCAGTTTCCGCCGGAGCGAATTGTTGAAAGGAGATAGCACAAGATGTTGTGTGTCGGAGTTGATGTTGGTTCGGTGAACACCAAAGTGGTGATTTATGATTCGGAAAGGGATGTGGTTGTTGCCCGGTGCGTGGCACCAACCGGAATGAAACCCAAAGAGCAGGCGAAGAAGGTTTTGGAACGGTGTCGGGCAGATGCCGGATTGGAGAACCGGGCATTGGGCAGGATTGTTGCGACCGGTTATGCCCGGCAGGCGGTTGATTTTGCCCAGCAAACGGTAACCGAGATTACCGCGACCGCAAGGGGAATCAGGAAATGGCATCCTTCCAGTCGAACGGTCATCGACATCGGTGGTCAGGACTCCAAGGTGATAGTGCTTGATGAAGAGGGTCGGGTGCAGGATTTTGTAATGAACGACCGGTGTGCCGCGGGTACCGGTAGTTTTCTTGAATTCATCGCCCGGGCACTGAATGTGCCGATTGAGCAGTTCGGGGAGTTGAGTGCGCGGTCTCAGAAACCGGTGCTGCTTTCGAGCCTGTGTGTGGTGATGGCGGAATCGGAAATCCTTTCCCTGGTTGCGGCTGATATACCGCGGGAGGACATCATCGCCGGTTTACATCTGGCGCTGGCGACAAGGGTTGTCAATATGGCAGCCCGGGTTAAGGTATTGCCCGAGGTGATTTTTACCGGTGGCACCGCGCTCAATCAAGGGATGCGACAGGCGCTGGAACGGGTTTTGGGGTTAAAGGTTCAAAGTTCTCAGGAGCCGTTGTTTGCCGCAGCGATGGGTGCGGCGCTACTGGGTACGAGCGCTACCTTTTAAGGACAATCAGGCGCTGCCGGGTTCCGTCTTTCAAGGTGAAAAAGAGTCCAGTAGCACGGGAAGGCGCGGCGATTCTGCCGGTGATGTCGTAGAGGGGGAGTGAATTTGCCGGTAGCGAGTTGAGATGAACGGTTGCCACGGCGGGATGATAGTTGAGATACTGTTCCTCGGATTTGACCGTCTGCCAGAAGTTCTGGTAGGTGGCAAGGACAAGTTGACAGATTGAGTCGGTCAGGGCTCGCGCCGCTTCTCGGGAAGGACCAATGCTCCCCCATTCGGCTTCGTAGCGGGCAACCAGTTCAAAAATTGTTGACTCAATTGGTGCGATGAACTGTAACCAGCGGGCAAGGCGCTGGGTGTTGATAGCCTTGGGATGTTCGGGAAGCGGGTAAAGGTAACTTACCAGGCGCTGGGCTTCGTCACAGATGGGTGCGGTGATGGTGCCGTCCAGTAATGCTGGTACGGTTTCCGCAACCTCCCAGAGCGGGATAGGAAGTGTGGCAACCGGTTGACCAAGAAGCACCCACATCATTCCGGTTCGCGGATGAGCACCGGGCGCGGGTCCAACCATTATTTCAACGGAACGGGTCTGGGAGCGGCAGATGGTGGTGTCGGTGGGAAGGTAACCAAAGGGCAGGGAGCCGAATTTACCCAGAAAAGGTAAAGGGTATGGGTCAAACCCGACCTGGCCCAGGTCACGGGCAAGGGTGCCGATGATAAAAGGGAGATTGAGCCGGTTTTCGTGAAAGGCGGCGCGGCACAGTTGTTGGGCCCGCTCAAAACGGTTTTTTCCTAAAATTCGGCTTGGACCACCGGACATTGAGTAGTTCGCGCGGATGAGAAATCCCAGTGAGTCGTCTTTGCTGTCGTAGCGGGTATAGGATGTGTAGCCGGCTTCAAAGATGGCGGTGGTGCCGGTAGCGTCAAACACCCCGAAATTTGCCGGGGTCTCCCGGCCGACGATGTTTAAGGAGTCAAGGAGCCGGGCAAAATCTTCCACCGTGGCACAAGTACCCAGGGCAAGGCGCATTATGTTGCCGTCATCGGCATCGGTTAAGTTGTCGGTGAGGTTGTAGGAGTTGGAGTTCATAATTGCAAACCCGACCTCATTGATGCCTGCCCAGACATCGAGTGTCTCGCCCGCATAGACATTGGCGATGAACCGAAACCGGGGACCGCACAAAAACTTCATTTCCTGGTCTGGATTGGTGACATCGCGGTTTTTCCAGAGAACGGGCCGACCTTCGCTTATCGCGGTCGGACCGAAGGCGCCGATGGTGCAGGCGGTGGCGATACTCAGACTGAGGAGAAATCCAAAGAAGAGATTAAATCTCATTGTTCAGACTCCGCTTGATTTCTTTGCAGAGTGCGTCAACCAGCCGGGATTCGGGATAGGTGCCGATTACTTTGCCTTTGACAAACAGGGCACCTTTTCCTTTGCCGCCGGCGATGCCAAAGTCGGCTTCGCGCGCTTCACCCGGTCCATTGACAACACAGCCCATAACCGCAACATTTAGCGGGGTGGTGATGCCCCGAAGTTTTTTCTTGACCTGATGGGTCAAGCGGACGATGTCAATCCGGGTGCGGCCACAACCCGGACAGGAGTAGATGACGGGTCCAATCTGACGCAGGTTAAGGGCGGCGAGAAGTTCGTAGGCGGCAATGACTTCAAGGACCGGGTCACCGGTAAGGGAAATACGGATGGTGTCACCGATGCCCTGACGCAAAAGCGGGGTAAGCGCTGCGGCGGAGCGAACACTGCCTTCCAGCGGTGGTCCGGCTTCGGTCAAACCGATATGCAGGGGATAGGGGAAATTGCGGGCGAGTTCTTCGTTGACCGCAATCAGGTCTTCGGCGACGGTGGTTTTTGCAGAAAGGACAAGGGCTTTGAAGCCGAGTCTTTCAAACGGTTCAAGGGCGCGCGCCATCGCTTCAATAAGCGCCTTGACTTCGGGATGACGGTAGCGCGCCCGAATTTCTCGGGGCAGGGAGCCGGCATTAACCCCGATGCGGATGGCTATACCCCGGTCCTGCGCTGCACGGATGATTTCTTCGACCCGCCGCATTGAGCCAATATTGCCCGGATTGATGCGGATTTTGTCAAAGCCGGCTTTGATTGCAGCAAGTGCTAGACGATAGTCAAAGTGGATGTCAGCAATCAAGGGTAGGTCAACTCGCGCCCGGATTTCGGGTAAGGCGGCAGCCGCTGCGGCATCGGGTACCGCAATCCGCACCAGTTCACATCCGGCAGCCGCGAGCCGACGGATTGAACGCACCGTGGCGTTGACATCGTCGGTACGAGTTTTGGTCATTGATTGAACCCGCACGGGCGCACCGCCGCCGAGCTGGATGTTACGCACCAGAACGGGAAGTGACAGGCGTTTAGGCGGGTTTGATGCGCTTGATTTTACCGCCGAGATGGGCGATTTTCTTTTCGAGCTGTTCATAGCCCCGGTCAAGGTGATAGATACGAAGAATTTCGGTTTTGCCCCGAGCGGCAAGTCCGGCAAGGACCAGCGCCGCTGAGGCGCGCAGGTCCGATGCCATAACCTGAGCGCCCTGCAGTTTCTCTACACCATGAATTATTGCCATATTGCCGTTGATGTCGATGGAAGCACCCATCCGGTTAAGTTCCAGGGCGTGGAGAAATCGGGACTCAAAGATGTTTTCGGTGACGGTGCTGGTACCATCAGCAATTGTCAGAAGGGCGGTGAATTGAGCTTGCAGGTCGGTGGGGAATCCGGGATAGGGCGCGGTGGAAATTTTTGTTGCCCGGGGACGGGATTTCATCTCAACCTGAATGCTTGTCTGGTCGATGTCAATCCGGGCACCAATCTCTTTTAGTTTGGTTAGAACCGCGGTGAGGTGTTCGGGCTGGCAGTCGGTGATTTCAATGGACCCCCGGGTAACGGCGGCAGCAACCGCAAATGTGCCGGCTTCAATTCGGTCGGCAATGGGCCGATGCGCGGCACCGGCGAGTTCTTTAACCCCCTGAATTCGAATTTCCGGTGTGCCGGCACCGAAAATCCGGGCACCCATTGCGTTGAGAAAATTTGCCAGGTCAACCACTTCGGGTTCACAGGCAGCGCCCTCTATGACCGTTTCGCCCCGGGCGAGCGTTGCTGCCATCATCGTATTGATAGTGGCACCGACACTGGGACCTTTGTACCCTTCGAGCATCATCGTGTTTCCTTTTAATCTTTTTGCCCGGGCGTGAATATAGCCCCGCTCCACCGAAACTTTAGCACCGAGTGCGGTGATGCCTTTGATGTGGAGGTCAACCGGTCGGGGTCCAATGGCGCAACCACCCGGGAGCGATACCCGGCAGGTGCCAAACCGGGCAAGGAGCGGTCCCAGGACATAGTAACTGGCGCGCATTTTTCGTACGATGTCATAGGGTGCCTCCTGATTCAGTTTCCCCCGGGCGGTGAGATGTACAGTGCGGTTCTTTTGCTCAATACGAACGCCAATCACCCGGAGCAGTTTGAGCATAGTATTGACATCTTCGAGAGCGGGAACATCTTCAATCGTACAGGTGTCTTCGGTTAAGAGACAGGCAGCGAGCAAAGGTAGGACAGCATTTTTTGCCCGGGCGGTTGATACCGTCCCTTTTAATGGTTCGCCACCCTGAATTAGAAAACGGTCCATCTTATTATTTTCGACCATTATCTGCTAAAGTCAAGGAGATGCTGCACAGTTGGGTGGTTGAAATCGTGGAAATTTTATTTTCCGGATGGATTTGGCTGATAAATATGTTTGACATTTACATTTTCCGCGTTTATATTAGTAAAGGTAAGTTAATATGTTTAATTGCCCTGACAACAGGGCAGTAAGGAGGTAAAATGTTAGTAACTCTCGTCGTATCGTTGGTCATTGCCTTGAGCCCGGGAGGAATGCAAAGCAATCTCCCGCCGGTTTGGGGTGGTGGTGGTCCGGACTCTTTCGGGTATCGGTACTTTGACTCCGACACGGTTTGCCCGGAGGCGCCCACCTACAACTGGATTAACATCAAAGGCGTCGGCACGCGGGTGACCGGCTTGGGCGATGACAATGTTGTTGGCCCATTTGATATCGGATTCGATTTCCCTTACTACTGGTACAAAGTACGCCAGGTTTACATCGGTTCCAACGGATATATCGCATTCCACGACAATGCGCTGGCGGCTTCGCCGTTCCCAAGGGTTCCTGCGCCCAATCGGCCGAACAACACCGTGGCGCCGATGATGAGTGATATTGACTGTTCGGCATCGGGTTCGCCTAATGGTTCGGTCTGGTACTGGCGCAGTGCCGACAACGACACTTTTATAGTCGAGTATGACAGCGTCCGGTTCTGGTCAACAGGTGGTAACAATACATTCCAGATTATTCTGTCCCGGCCTGATTCTTCAATCACCTTCCAGTATAAGGAGCAGTCGGGTGCACCTTACAATGGGTGGGTGCCAGATGCCAATCAGTGCGGGATTGAGAATGTTTCTGGAAGGATTGGTTTGAACTACCTGTCGGGAAACATCCCACCCGGGAATATGTACCATCCAGGGCTGGCGGTTAAATTCATTCCGCCCGAGTCGACTCGGCTGCAGGTTCATGATGCGGCGGTACGCAATGCGATGAACGACCGGTCCGGAGGTATGTTTGTTGTCAACGGTCGACCGATAACCTTCTGGGCGGTGATTGCCAATACCGGTAATCAGCCGGAGAGTCAGTTTAAGGCTCTGGTGCGGGTGCGCTCCCAGGCAGGTTCGGTGTTGTTTATCGATTCCACGATGGTTAGGCCGCTTAATCCAGCAGAAACGGACTCGGTCGTGTTCAGTCGTACGTGGACACCGAGTTCGAACGGGGTCTACACGATTCAGGCAATTAGCAAACTGCCCGGTGATGCGGTGCCGGTTAATGACACGGTAACGATTGAGTTACGGGTTGTCACCCTGCCCGCGACTTTGACTTATGACCGGGGGACACCAACCAACTCAATGTACTGGAATGGTCCAGGTGGATTTGGCAACCGCTTTGTTCCGCCCGTTTACCCCTGCACCTTGACCAGTGCCCGGGTTTATATGTCAGCGACTTCTACGACTCCCTGTGCGATTGGAGTCTATGACGACAACGGATTAGGTGGCAGTCCGGGTGATACGCTTTACATTACCACAGTTCAGGTGAGTACCGAAAACTGGTACACTGTTAACTTCCCGAGCCCGATTGTGATTGAGGATGGTGCCTTCTTTGTTGGTGCTACTTCTGAAGTAAGTGGCTCGCCTTCGTTTGGTATGGATTCGGTGCCGCCGCTCTCCTATCAGGGTTGGGAGTATACTGGTGTTTGGGCTCCCTCGCGGGACGCTTCTGCAAGAGATGTGATGGCGAATGTTACCGTTTCCGGTGCGGTCGGAGTTATGGAACTTACTCCAGAGGTTACGCCGGTACGCCGGGTTCTTGAACTCAGTCCCAATCCGGCATCAGATGCAGTTACGGTTCGGTTTGTTAATCCGGCAGGCGGTAAGCACACGGTCGAAATTTACAATGCGGTTGGTACGGTGGTGCAAAGCGTTGAGGTCGGAGATGAGCGAGTTGTTTTTGATACCAAACAGGTGCCGGCGGGTGTATATTTCGTGCGCGTAAAGAACAGCGACTATTCGGTAGCAAAACTGGTAATCCAGCGGTAAAAGTTTACCCAGTAAATCAGGTTGGGCGGTCCTGCGGGACCGCCCAATCTTTTAATCTTGCTATTTTTCGAGATTGAGATGAAAGCCGGCGTAGCGGTTGATTAGTTGAACAATATGGGGTGGTAGCGTCAGGTTGGTAAGTTGCACCATCGGTGTATGAAGGAGCGTTTTCAAGAGTTCAATTTCCGGGGTGGTCAGTTCAATACCTTCGTTTGGTGATGAGGGTTTATTTGCTTTTTTGATGCAAGCCGGACAGAGCAGTCCACCTCGGCGGAAGATAAACCAAGCAGAAGAGGAGGGAACGGGTTGGTGACAGATGGCACAACGATCAAAGCGGGGGCGGAATCCCAAAAAGGAAGTGGCTTTAAGGATAAAAGACCCAACCAGTCCGCTCAGTTCTCCAGATTCCTGAGGTGCCTGAGCAATCGCGGTCAGTGTGGTTTCAAGCAGGGTGAAGAGTCTTGGTTCAGGGTGGTTATGGAGCAGGGCGTGCAGTAAAAATTGGCAGATGCGGGTGGCGGCGAGAAATCGTTCGTAGTTACCGGTAAGCGCCGGGTAACGGGTGATAAGTTCGGCGTCACTTAGGGTGGCGAGTTCGCTCGTTTTTGAGAGATAGATGGTGATTTCGGAACGGGCGAAAAGGTCAAGTGCGGCACCGAGCCGACTTTTTGGTCTCCGGGCACCACGAGCAATCGCCGTAACCAAACCGATGTCCGGCGTGAGCAGAGAGACGATGCGGGAAGATTCACGCCAGTTGCGTACCCGCAGACAGATGGCGCTTGTCTTTACGATTCGCCGCACTCAATCCTCGCTGCGAATCTCGCCGACCAGTTCCTCAATCAGGTCTTCAAGGGTCACGATGCCGATGGTGTTACCAGACAGGTCGATAACAACCGACAGGTGTTCCCCGCGCTGCTGCATCTGGCGCAGGACATCAAGTGCCCGACTGTTTTCCGGAAGATACTGGACCGGTCGCACCCGCACCCGTTTTTCGGAACTCGTCCCCCGAGTAACGACTTCAAGTAAATCTTTTGCTACTATTACACCGATGATATTGTCCGGTGTTCCCGTATAGACTGGTATCCGGCTGTAACCAAACTGATTAAGTAATGTCAGAACCGTATCGAGGTCCGAATCGGCGGGCACAGATTTAACCTGTTTAATCGGAATGGCAATTTCGCCTACTTTCATTTGAGAGAAACGGAACAACCGCGCCGCCATATTTGCGGTCGTGGTCCGGCGGGCAGGTGTCTGTTCCCGCTGGGCGATGACTTTGAGAAAGTCGTCCCGGCTGAGAACGGCTTTTCGAGTCCGGGGCAGGAGTCGGACCAGAAAGTAGGTAACCGGCGCAAACCCAATACGGCTGATGTTCAGTAAAAAGGCGGCTGACCGTAACCAGCGACTGGGTATCGATTGGGCGAGCGCCTTGGGCAGGTAGTCACCGAGAATCAGGGTGAGAAGCACGACCAGAAGTACCGCAATTGGTGTAAAACTGGCACCCAGGTGGGTGACGAAATACCTTTGAAACAGGACGGTGGCAAACACATTGGCGAGGTTCGTGCCAATGATGGCGGCGATGAGGGTCGGTCCGATTTTGTCAAGTGCCGTCAGCGCCTCTCGAGCCCCGGCGACCCGATTTTTTGCCCAGTGGTTAAGCCGGACCCAGTTTGCGCGGTAGAGGGCGGTTTCCGAACCGGAGTAGAAACCAGTAAGGATAATTAAAAGAAAACCGGCGAGGAGTTCCATCGGTTAAGTCTTCCGGTGTTTTATTAGGACCTTTTCCAGTTTATGCTCCGAGACTTCCTGAACGATAATTTCCAGATTGTTCAGTTCAATGCGGTCCCCGGGCTGGGGTAAGCGTCCCAGACGGTCCTGAATAAGCGCGGCAAGCCGTTCAAAATAAAAGGCACGAAAGGCGTTGGAAAAGAGCCGGTTGAGGGTGGCGAGGTCAATCTCACCGTCAACCAGAAAGGCGTGGTCAGCAATTTTTTGGTAAGGTAGTTCTTCGACAAGGTCAAATTCATCGGTGATTTCGCCGAAAATTGCCTCAAGGATGTCTTCAAGCGTGACCAAACCGGCGGTCTGTCCAAATTCGTCAACAACGATGGCGATATGGGAGTTTTTCCGCCTCAGCTCATCGAGCAGGGGAAGGAGTTTTTTCACTTCCGGGACGAAATAGGGTGTACGGGCAAAAGTTTTAACCGGGGCGTCAGGGTTCGGGGCGGTTATCAGTTCTTTTGCGTAAACGACGCCGGTGATTTGTTCAAGGTTGTCCCGGAAAATCGGTAACCGGGAAAAGCCACTTTCCCGGCATGCCCGTATTGCTTCTGAAACCGGCGTATGTTCGGCGACAGCAACAATATCCTTGCGCGGGGTCATTACTTCTGATACTGTACGACGGTCAAGGTCAACCAGGTTGCGTAAAATTTCCTCTTCGCCGGGCAGAAGCACACCTTTTTCTTTTCCTAGTTCTATCATCGTATGTAGTTCGTCGTCGGTCAGGGTGGTTTTTTCCTGGGGAAAGGTAGTAAGGAGGGCGTTGAGCCGGTCTAAAAGCTGGGTGAAAGGTGAAAGGACGAGATAAGTTACTCTGATAATCGGTGCCAAAAGCAGCGCCGACTTTTCCGGGTTGAGACGGGCAATAACTTTGGGTGAGATTTCGCCAAATACCAGAAGAAGTCCGGTCATTACAACGCCGCCAATGCCAAGGATGGCTGCGGTATTTATTCCGGTGCGGCGGGCAAGGTTGAGTAGAAACAGGGTGAAAAGAGCGGTGGCGGTGGTGTTGACCATAAGGTTGGCGAGGAGCAGGGTTCCAAGGAGCCGCTGGGGCTGATTAAGCAGATGCTTTAGCTTTGGGGAGTCGGCGCGCCAGCTGGGGATAGAGAAAAACGCTGCCTCGGAGCCGGAAAAGACCGCGGACAGGATTAGTAAAGCACCGGTGCCGGCAAGGAGGATAAACATTGGCGGTGAGAAATCAGTTCAGTTTTTTCATCTGGGCGTGGGAGAGCCCAGCAAGGTGGAGTAAACCGTGTTCCACCAGAGCGAGGAGTTCATCGCGTAGCCTGATGCCTGCCTGTTTTGCCTGGAGCCGCGCCTGCTCGCGGGAGATGTAGATTTCACCGACAAGTTGGGGGGCGTTTTTCCGACCTGGCACAAGGGGTGTATCAAGACGGAACGAGAGGACATCGGTTGGCCGGTCTCTTCCCAGGAACTGTCGGTTGAGCCGATGAATATAACGGTTGTTGACAAAGATGATGTTGATTTTTCCCTCTGGCATCTTTGTCCCCAGCAAACGGTGGATGTGCCGGATTAGTCTTCTTATCTCTCGCTGAAGAAAAGTGTCTTCAGTGCCGAATATCTCAACCTGTAACATCGCTTGATGGGTGTGGTTTTTTACCCTGATTCTGGTTGTTTAGTTTGTCGTCTCTTGACTCATAGGCGTGAATAATGCGTGAGACCAGGGGCGGGCGTACAACATCGCCTTTGTCGAAATATACAATGCTGATGCCGGGGATACCGGTCAAGAGTTTTTCCGCTTCCACCAGACCGGAGGTGTACTGATGGGAAAGGTCAATCTGGGTGATGTCACCGGTGACAATCGCCTTGGAGTTCCAGCCCAGCCGGGTGAGAAACATCTTCATCTGGGTTGAGGTGGTGTTCTGTGCTTCATCAAGGATGATATAGGCGTCGGAAAGGGTTCGGCCGCGCATAAACGCCAGTGGTGCGACTTCAATTACCTCCTGTTCAATCAACCGTTGAGTGCGTTCCAGTGGTACCATATCAAACAGGGCATCGTAAAGCGGGCGCAGGTAGGGGTCAATCTTTTCCTTGAAGGTTCCGGGTAAATATCCCAGCGATTCGCCAGCTTCGACTGCGGGTCGGGTGAGGATAAGCCGGCTGCATCGGCCCGAGATGAGCGCTGAGACCGCAGCAGCTACCGCCAGATAGGTTTTACCCGTGCCGGCTGGACCAATGGCAAACACGATATCGTTGCGGGCAATTTCTTCAAGGTAACGGCGCTGGTTTTCGCCTTTGGGTACGATGGTTTTACGCGGTGTGTGAATGGTGCCAACTTCGGGAGGTGGGGGGGCAGATTTTACCTCCTCCACAATTTCTTCGACTGATTCCAGCTGGGCACGGCGTTCCGCGCGCAATCTTTTGACTTCAGCCTCGACCAGTTCCGGTGTGATACGTTCACCGCGGCGACAACGGGCGATAAGGCGGGAGAAAATCTCTTCCAGTTCCTTTTTTTCAGAGCGGGGTCCAGAAAGACGCAGTAGCCCATCCCGGTAAACAACATAAGACCGGTAAAACCGGGCAAGGGTTGTGAGGTTTATGTCTGCCGGACCGAGGAGTTCAACCTGGTCAACATCCTCGGCAGGGATAATGTATCGCAACCTGAAATAATTTTAGCGGTAAACAAGGCAAGGTCAAGGGAACGGCACATTTCTATATATACGAAAAATCGAGGAAAAGTGACAAAAATTCGTTCCCCCAACAGTCCGGGGGTAATTCCTGGGATAGTCTCTAACACCCTTTTCCCCATTCCCCCTTTTACCATCCTTCTTTCTCTATCGAAAACAGTTTTGGCGATGGTGGGGAAGTCTATCTTATTGATAGTCTATTTGGTTATGACCGATGTCCGATAAGATAACCCATCATTACGGGTGAGTTGGGTAACATCTTTAACTGTTTCTGACAACCTTTAACGTTCTATTTCCTGTTTTATCTTAGGGGTCGCGTTCAGGTCTGCGGTTCTGCGTGCTTGGGACGAAGCCAGAACCCGAGTCTGTTCAGTTGGATTCGGGGGTAATCTTATGAGTTTATAACTGTTATGTTGATTGGGGGATGGATTTTTGAGGTGTATACAGGGTTGTAGCAACATAAGTCGTTCAACAGCCAGGGTTATCTCTTGACATTTATTAGAAGTTAAATATAATTAACTCAGGTTCGGGTTACATCCATGGTGAGGCGTAGTTTTTATTTCCAGTAAAAAGGAGGAAGGAATGGCACGGTTTGGTTCTACAGTTCAAGGACAGCAGCGCGACATTAGAATTTTCATTGTCCGTGCAGTGGTTCTAACATTTTTTTCAGGTCTATTTTTTCATTTAAATGCCCAGGTTGATACCAACTGGGTAAGACGGTTTACCGGACCGGGCGCAGCCAGTGATGGTTTTACAGCGCTGGCGGTTGATGCCCGGGGCCAGGTTTATGTTGCCGGTTATGTTACAGACACGCTTACAGGTATCAATATGTTAACAATGAAATTCACCGCTGATGGTGTTTTACAGTGGGTTCAGCGCTATAATGGACCAACCGATGGTGTTGATTATGCGTACGGTATAGCGGTAGATTTAAACGGTAATGTTTATGTTACGGGATATGCAACAACCAACACCGGTTATGACTACTGCACGATAAAATATGACTCTTTAGGTAACCAGCAATGGGTTAATTTTTACAATGGGTTGAGTACCACGACAACACCGACCGATGTTGCGACGGCAATTGCGCTCGACCAACAGGGTAATGTGTATGTGACCGGTTATAGTGAAGGAGCAGGAACATCCTATGACTACTGCACAATTAAGTACAATCCAAGTGGTGTTCAGCAGTGGGTTGCCCGCTACAACAACAGTTCGGCTAATTCTGTTGACCAGGCAACCGCAATCGCTGTTGACCAGCAGGGTAATGTTTATGTTACTGGCTACAGCGTGGCGAGTAACTATGATTACCTTACGGTTAAATACAACACATCGGGAACCCAGCAATGGGTTGCGCGTTACGATGGTGGGAACGGAACCGATTACCCCCGGGCAATCGCGCTGGACCGAATGGGTAATTGTTATGTAACCGGTAACAGCTGGGGAGGTGGTAACGCTGACTACGACTATCTTACGGTCAAGTATTCGACCAGCGGTACCCGCGAGTGGGTGGCTCGCTACAACGGCGATGGCAATGACAACGATTATGGCTATTCGGTGGCGGTGGACGAAGCAGGTTATGTTCTTGTGACTGGAGCCAGTGATGGGGTTGGAACAAGTAGCGATATTACAACCGTTAGATACGACCAGAACGGTAATTTAATCTGGTTCCGGCGTTATGACACCACGCAACGCGAAGATGTTGGCCGAAGCGTTGCCCTGGATAACAGCGGTAACATCTATGTAACGGGCTATTCCCGTAGAACCAATATCGACTTCTCAACGCTTTCTTACGACCCAAATGGAAACCTGCGCTGGGCGACTTTTTACAATGACATCGGTAATGGTAGTGATTATGCAAATGTAACAAAGGTCGACCGGACCGGTAATGTTCTTGCCGCTGGTTACGGTTATGGCGGTTCTCAAACCGGAACCGATGCCGTGGTGATAAAGTACATTCAACCTGATGTCGCAGCGACTGAGATTATTTCACCAGGTGTGAGAGTGGATACGGTGAGTTCGGTGATGCCGGCAGCGGTTGTTGCCAACTTTGGCAGTGCTCCAACCGATATTAAGGTTTACTTTACAATCCGAAGGCCTGGTGGCTCCCGGCTATTTTACGACAGCGTGCTGGTTAGTGGGGTTGGTCCGAATGAAACCGCGGTGGTGACATTTGCCGAGTGGCCAAAACCGCATTCGGTTGGTTTTTATGTGGCCAGTTGTTCAACTTATCGTGCCTTTGACCGGAACCTCAGTAACAATGTACTAACCCGTGATTTTCAGGTTACGGCTGGTCCTTATGGCTGGGCGGAAGTGGCTTCGGTGCCCTTGGCGCCGTCTGGCCGAGCGGTTAAGGATGGCGGTGCTTTAGCCTACTGTGCCGGGTTCGATCGGATTTATTGTGTAAAGGGAAACAGAACCGGTGATTTCTACTATTATCAGCCGACCCAGCAGAACTGGGTGACACTGCCCGTAATTCCCAATGGACCTTCGGGAAAAACTCCGGGCAGGGGTGCTTGCATTGTAAGCGATAACGACCGGTATATCTATCTTGTGCGGGGTAATAAGACGCTTGAGTTCTGGCGGTTTGACATTGACAGTACCACCTGGGTGCAGATGGCAAATATCCCGCCCGGGCCATCAAATAGGGCGGTGAAAGGCGGCGACGATATGGTTTTCGTGCCACAGGAAAATAGTATTTACCTATTAAAGGGCTATCGAAATGAGTTTTACCGCTATCTGATAGCAACTGACGAGTGGCAGGCGCTGCCTGAGGCACCGCTTTCTTCCCGACCTAAATGGAGCGATGGTTCGTTTTTGGTATTTGACGGCGAAAACAGTCTTTATGCCGGTAAGGCTAAGTACAACGAGTTCTGGCGATACGACCGGGTCCTGGGAACCTGGGATACTTTACACCGGCTCAGTTCAATACCTTTAGTTGGTCGGAGTGGTAAAAGCGTGAAACTTAAGGACGGTGGGTGCGGAGTTTACTACGATGGTAGTATTTATGTGCTCAAAGGGTCCAACTCCTGCGACTTCTGGCGTTACGATGTTAGGGGTGACTCCTGGACCGAACTTGACCCGATGCCCGCGGTTGGTTCTACTCAGAAGCGAAAACGGATAAAACGGGGTGGCGATATTGTATTCGGGGGCGATGCGCTGTACGCGTTAAAGGGAAACAAAACGGTTGAGTTCTGGCGCTATGCGATTCCGCCCACTGTTTATTCGGGCTTTGCCGGTGGTCAGGGACATTGCGCAAACCGGGCATTGAGCGGGTTTGTTTGTGCGCCCAATCCGGTGCGCGGGACAAAGGTAAACTTGCTGTTGTCTCCCAATATTGAGGGCAAAGTCAGGGTTAAACTATTTGATGCTGCCGGTAGGGTGCAAATGGACCAGGCGGTGGTTGGAGGCACGCGGCAGATTGGGTTAAACATCACCGGATTAAGTGCCGGGGTCTATCTTGTTCAACTGGAGTCCGGGGCGGGCAGGTTTTTGAGCCGTTTGGTAATAGATAAATAAAAAACGCTAAGTTAAAGTCGGGGTATGTTTGACGCATACCCCGATTTTTTAGTTAAAGGTAAAGGTTTCGGTCCGGGTTTAGAAGGACACAATTTGACTTTTGCCCTTTAAAAAGTATCCTTCAATAAGGGGGAAGTTCGGGGTAAAAAGAAATGTTAACTGTTTTTAGGTAATTAAGTTTTCAAAAATCAGGAGGATAATATGTTACCAGAGTTTAAGAATGAACCCTATCTTGATTTTTCGGTGCCGGAGAATGTTGAAAAGATGCAAAAGGCGATTAAGGCACTGAAAGAAAAGTCAGATGCTGAGTACGAGATAATTATCGGCGGCAAACGGTTGAAGACAAAGGAGAAGTTTCAATCCTTCAATCCTTCAGATAAGAGTCCGGTTGGGACTTTTCAACAGGCAACAATAAAAGAGGGTGAAGCGGCGCTCAAAGCAGCGTGGCAGGCGTTTGAGGAGTGGCGATTTGTGCCAGCGATTGAGCGGGCTTCCATCTTCTTGCGGGCAGCAAGGATAATGCGACAGCGCCGGTTTGAGTTTGATGCGGCAATGGTTCTTGAAGTAGGCAAGAACTGGCTGGAGGCGGATGCCGATTTTGCTGAAGCGATTGATTTCCTCGAGTTTTACAGCCGTGAGGCGATAAGGTATGATGCGCCCTGTGGCGTGACACCTTATCCGGGTGAAATTCAGGAGGTACGCTACATTCCGCTTGGTGTGGGTGTGGTTATTCCGCCCTGGAATTTCCCCTGTGCGATTATGGCAGGGATGACAACCGCAGCGGCAGTTAGTGGCAATACGGTGATTTTGAAGCCGGCGTCGGATGCGCCGCTGATTGCCGCTTTGTTTATGGAGTGCCTGGAAGAAGCCGGCCTACCAGCCGGGGTTGTAAACTTTGTTACCGGTCCTGGCTCCACAGTAGGAAATTACCTTGTGGAACATCCGAAAACCCGTTTTATCTCCTTTACCGGTTCAAAAGATGTAGGGTTAAGGATTGTTGAAGCGGCAGGCAAAATTGTTCCCGGTCAGATATGGATAAAGCGGGTGGTAGCAGAGATGGGTGGTAAGGACTGCATCATCGTGGACTCTGAGGCGGACCTGAACAGTGCGGTTGAAGGTGTCGTGGTCTCGGCTTTTGGTTATCAGGGGCAGAAATGCTCAGCCTGCTCAAGGCTGATTCTCGATGCCAAAATCCACGACGAGTTTCTGGATATGCTAATACCGCGGATAAAGAAAATTAAAGTTGGCCCGGTTGAGCAGCCCGAGAACTGGATGGGTCCCGTGATAAATCAAGGTGCGTTCCAGAAGATTATGGAATATATCGCTCTGGGTAAAAAGGAAGGCAAACTGGTCTGTGGTGGTAAAGGTGATGACCACGATGGGTATTTTATCCAGCCAACAGTTTTTTCCGATGTTAAGCGTTCTGCCCGGATTGCCCAGGAGGAGATATTTGGACCGGTTCTGGCGGTAATTAAGGCACGCAACTTTGCCGATGCGCTGGACATTGCCAACTCCACCGAATACGGCTTAACCGGCGCCCTCTACACTCGCAACCGGGAAAAGATTTTGCGGGCGAAGCGGGAGTTCCATGTTGGGAACCTTTACTTCAACCGAAAGTGCACCGGTGCCTTGGTTGATGTGCAGCCGTTTGGCGGCTTTAATATGTCGGGTACAGACTCGAAAGCCGGCGGCAGGGATTATCTACTGCTTTTCCTCCAGGCGAAGTCAATGACCGAACGGTTTTAAGGGTAAAAGATTATGCGGTTAACCTGTAAAATGAAAAGGAGTAACAATGGCTAAACGAACGCGGGTAATAATAATGGGTGCTGCCGGGATGGATTACCATGTTTTCAATATGTTCTTCCGGGACCGCGAGGAGTTTGAGGTGGTGGGTTTTACGATGGCGGCAGAGCAGAATTTGGGCACGGTTGGCAAGTTGCGGACCTACCCGCCGGTTCTTGCGGGAAAACTTTATCCTCAGGGGATTCCAACATACTATGAGCGGGAGCTGCCGGAGTTGATTAAAAAATTTGAGGTTGACCAGGTGGTTTTTGCCTACTCTGATGTCAAGCACGAGTTTGTGATGCATCGGGCTTCTGAGGCGTTAGCCGCGGGTGCTCAGTTTTTGCTTTTGCCGCCCCGGGTGCTGCAGATTCGGGCAACAAAGCCGGTGATTGCGGTTTGCGCGGTGCGCACCGGCTGCGGTAAATCGCAAACTTCGCGCCGGGTTTATGAGATTTTGAAGAAGATGGGGTTGCGGGTTGTGGCGATACGGGAGCCAATGCCCTACGGTGAACTGGAAAAACAGGTCTGGCAGCGGTTTGCCAGTTACGAGGACTTGGACCGTGCTGGTGTAACGATTGAGGAGCGTGAGGAGTATGAGCCTTACATTGAGCAGGGGATGGTGATTTATGCCGGTTGCGACTATCAGGAGATTTTGAAGCATGCCGAGGCTGAGGCGGATGTTGTTGTCTGGGATGGTGGTAACAACGAGATTTCCTTTTATGTGCCGGACCTTTTGATTGTGCTAACCGACCCCTTGCGTGCCGACCATACGGTGATATACCATCCCGGTGAGGTCAACCTGTTGATGGCGGATGTGGTTGTTATCAACAAAGAAGATTCGGCAAAACCGGAAACGATCGCCCGCTTAAAGGAGTTCATTCGAACGCGCAACGCGCGAGCGGTAATCGTCGATGCCGATTCGCCGTTGATGGTTGAGGACCCGGACCGAATCAGGCATAAGCGGGTTCTGGTAATTGAGGATGGACCGACGGTGACGCACGGCGAGATGCCCTACGGTGCGGGCAGGATTGCGGCGGAACGGCTTGGAGCAAAGGAGATTATCGACCCGAAGCCTTATGCCCGGGGCAGTCTGGCTGAGGAGTTGAAGAGGAGTACCCATCTTGACCGGGTTCTACCGGCGATGGGCTATTCAGTTGAACAGTTGCGAGAACTGGAAGAGGCGGTAAACCGTGCCCCATGCGATTTGGTCATAAGCGGAACACCGATTGACCTGAGCCGGCTTTTGAAGACCAATAAACCGATTGTTCGGGTTCGGTATCGGTTGCAGGAAAAGTCTCAGCCTGACCTTGAGAGATTGATTACCGAACGGCTTCGGCAGTTGAATATTCAGGTGTGAACCGAGAAAAAGCAATGAGTGGTGAGCAGTTCCGGCCCGAAGAGGTTGCGTTGCTCAAGGCGCTGAGCAGCACGGCGCAAAAGCCGGTAACAATTGCGGAACTGGTCAAAAGTCTGGGTCTGGACCAGTCGCTGGTAACTGCAGCGGCGGTGAGTCTATCACAAAAAGGGTTGGTGCAGGTTGAAGAAGAGGAGGACCAAGAACTGGCGCGGGGACCCGAATGGGAAGAAAAACTGCCCGAGCGCAAGGCGCTGGAGATTATCGCCCGGGAGATTAAATCGGAAGATGAAGTGGTTTCCTTAACCCAACTTCCGAATCTTCTGAACAAGCCGGATGTGCGTTCCGAAGTTAAGTTCCTGATGCGCAAAGGATGGTGCGAGCGAAATGCTAATGAGTTGCGTATCAGCGCCAAAGGGCAGGAGGCGTTGCGCGGAAAATTCGAACCGGATGAGATTGTCGTGCAGCAGTTAAAAGGAAAACCGGTACTACTGGTGAGTGAGTTGCGAGAGAAATTACCCGGGGTAGATGTTGGTGCGGCGGTAAACCTTCTTAAGGGCCGCGAAGGGGTGGTGAGAATTAAACGACGCGTTATGCGCCGGGTGGTGCTTACCATAAAGGGCGTGGAGTCGGTTCAGGCGGTTGAGAAAAGCGTGCCAGAGATAACTCAGTTGACTCCAGACCTGCTTGCCACCGGCAAATGGCGTGAGGTCAGTTTCCGACGCTATGATGTTACCCTCGGGACAAAACCCCGCTATCCGGGCAAGGAGCACCCTTTACAGCGGATAATTCAGGAGGCACGCCGGGCGTTTTTTGAACTGGGGTTTGAGGAGGTTGCCTCGCCGGTTGTAGAAGTCGCGTTCTGGGATTTTGATGCGCTGTTCCAGCCGCAAGACCATCCCGCCCGGGAGATGCAGGACACATTTTATCTCGCCCAGCCGGCAAAGGGTTCGCTGCCCGCAGCAGAACTGGTGCAACGGGTTGCTGAGGTTCACGAAATGGGCGGTGATACAGGCTCACGGGGCTGGCGCTATCACTGGGACCAGGAACAGGCAAAACGGCTGCTTTTGCGTACCCACACGACCGCGGCGACAATTCGGGCGCTGGCAGAAAATCCCAATCCGCCCCGTAAGGTGTTCTGCATTGGCAAGGTTTTCCGTCGGGAGAATATTGACGCAACCCACCTGCCTGAGTTTACCCAGCTGGATGGTATTATTATAGATGAGCACGCATCCCTGGTGACACTGTTTGGGACCCTGGCCGAGTTCTACCGGAAGATGGGCGCTCACGAAGTACGTTTCCGGCCCTCTTACTTTCCTTACACGGAACCGAGCGTGGAGGTGTTTGCCAACCTTGGCAGTCTGGGTTGGGTTGAGATGGGAGGTGCGGGGGTATTTCGGCAGGAGGTGGTCAAACCATTGCGGTGCCGGTCAAGGGTTCTTGCCTGGGGCTTGGGGCTGGAACGGCTGGCAATGATGCGCTTTGGGGTTCAGGATATCCGCCATCTATACTGGGCGGATATTAACTGGCTCCGGGAGGCAAAACTGTGCCGGTAGTTGCAGTTCCGCTCGGGTTACTTTGCCGTCTTACTGGAAAGATGCTTACCAGTGAGGAGATTATTCGGCTCTTAGGTGAGCTGGGGTGCGATGTTGAAGGGTTTGACCCGGTGAGCGGTACATTAAAACTCAACTTGCTACCAGCAAGACCGGATATGTTTGATGTGTGTGGTCTGGCAAGGTGCCTGAGAGGCTATCTTGGTATTGAGACCGGACTGAAGCACTATTCGTTTGGTTCTTCCGGTATCATGGTTCAGGTGAAAAAGGGTCTGGAGGATGTGCGGCGATTCATTGTTGCGGCGGTGATTAAAAATGTCAAACTCGATGAGGAGCAGGTTGCGGTATTGATGGAGTTGCAGGAAAATCTGCACTGGGGTTTAGGTAGAGACCGGCGCCGAGCATCGATTGGCATTTATGACCTGAGCACGGTCGCGCCCGATTTTGTCTATCAGCCCGTAGCACCAGATGGTGTGAGATTTGTACCGCTCGGTGGGGTGGAGTCAAAGGGTATGGTGCCGTTGACACCAGCCGAGATTCTGGAATTTCATCCCAAGGGCAGAACTTACCGGCACCTTTTAGCCGGGTATCAGGTTTATCCGCTGCTGACCGACCGCAACGGCAAAGTGCTTTCGATGCCACCGATAATCAACAGTGATGAGACCCGGGTGACCGAAAACAGTCGGGCGCTTTTTGTGGATATCACCGGTCCAGATGAGTGGGCGGTGAAGAAGTGCCTGGCGGTGGTGGCAGCGGCGTTCGCTGACCTGGGCGGAGAGGTGCAGACGGTACGAATCGTTTATCCGGATGGCAGGGTTGATGTTACACCAGATATGAGTCCAGAGCGGATGACGATTAACCCTGATGATGCGGCCGCGGTTATCGGTATTTCACTAAACGCCGATGAACTTAAAGAACTTTTACACCGGATGCGCTACGAGGTTGTTAAAGAGAATGTCCAGCCTGAGGCGCTTGAGGTTCTCATCCCGTCTTATCGGGCAGATGTACTTCACCCCTGGGATATTGTTGAGGATGTGGCAATCGCCTATGGGTATCACCGTCTGCCCCGAAAGTTGATACCAACAATCACATCCAGCCAGCCCCTGCCGATTGAGGAGTTTAGCCAGTTGTGCCGACGGGTGCTTACCGGACTGGGGTTCATTGAAACGATGACACTGGCACTGACCAGTCCGGAAGCCCATTTCACAAAACTGAACCTTAAAGACGACGGCTTGACTGTCCAGCTGGAAAATCCGGCAACGGTGGAACAGACGATTTTGCGCCGGCATCTTTTTTCCGGATTACTTGAGACCTTCAGCATCAACACCACTCAGCCTTTACCCCAGCAGATTTTTGAGGTAGGTGATGTTTTTCAGGTTGAGACAGGAGCCGAGACCGGAGCGATTAGCCAGCGCCATCTGGCGGTAGGGATTGCGGATGCGAAAGCCAGTTTTGCCGACATCAAGGCGGTGATTGAGGCGCTGAATCGGGAACTGGACTTTACGGTCTCATTTGCACCGGCTGATGAGATGCCTTTTATTCCCGGAAGGTGTGCGGTGCTGCAGACTTCTAGCGGCAAACGGGTTGGGATTTTAGGTGAGATACATCCTGAGGTGCTGGAGCGGTTCGGGTTAACGGTGCCGCTGGTTATGGCGGAGATTGATGTTGAGGGTTTACAGAAAGAACGAGATACGGGAAAACGGTAGGTTATGCGTTGTCCTCATTGCGGTGAACCGGTAAGACCCGGTCAGGAGACCTGTTTTGCCTGTGGCGAAAAGTTAAGGGTAAAACGTTTTCGCCGGCAAAAAACATTTGATATCCGGATTGTGATTTTCGGAGCGGCACTGGTTGTTATCGGGCTAATAGGTTTTTGGGTGGTGCACCTAAGCGGTCAAAAAGCTGCATTCCAGAAGAGCAAAACCAAATCAGTGCAAAAGGTTGGGGCGAAGCGGTCCAGCACACCGGCGCCAATCAGCAGTATGGTGGGTGATTCGGCACCGGATACGATTAGATTGAGAACCGATGATGAAGAGGTGACCCGGGCAAAGGAGCAGCTGGAGCGGTTGAAGAAACGCTACGAGACGGTCAAAAGTCAGGTTCTTGGTGAAAGCCCGACGCCCGAACAACGGGACCTGATGGCGCAGATTGACCGGGAATTAAGCACTTTTCAGCGTAAGATATTTGAGATGACCGGGTCGATAAATCCGCAACGCCGGCAGGAGCTGGAAAAAGAGATTGCCCAACAGCAGCGGGAAATCAACAACCTGATTTCCAAGTTTTCCCGGGCGCCCAAGAACCGTTAAAAGGGTGCAAACCGGGCATCTTCCCAGTAAGATTCCCGCAACTGACTTAACTGCTTTTGCAGTGCCGCGGCATGAGTTTCTTCCCAGCGGGCAAGGACCGTGAAGAAATTTTGTACTTCAGGGGTCGTAGTAGCGGATGCGAGATTACGGTAGCGCTGGATTGAAGCCTGCTCCAGAGCCAGACCCACGGCGAGCGCGGTCATTTCCCAGTGCGCGGTGTTCAGCCGGGAGGTAAGTTCCGGAGAAAATATCGGGCTCGCCTGCTCCGGGTTGATACGCGAAGTTTCACTTAATGGTTCAAATCGGGAGTTTTTCATCAGGTGGCCATACTGGCGTTTCAGGTAGTCAAGGTGTTTTCGCTCTTCATCGGCGAGCAGGGCAAAAACTTCTCTGCCCTGGACATCAGCGGTCTTTTCCGCAGCGGTGGTGTAAAACTCAATGCCCGCCATTTCGGTGAGCATCGCCTCTTTTAAACCGGCAAGGAGTTCCTCATTGGTCATACAGTTTAATAATAGTGGAGTTCGCTACCCCAATCAACTATTGCCTGAGGAGTGAGTCCGGTTGGGTGAGGAGCAGATAGAGCATTTTGAAGCGGGGAAGGTTAGTCAAAAATACGATGACGATGGCAAGGAGTAAAATGACGGTAACAAGCCAGATTAGGTTGATACCGGGGTATTTCCGGCTTTGGTTCGGTTCGAATTTTTTCAGCGCCTCAAGGATTTTCTGGGCTCTTTCTTCGTCGCTTTCCGGCGGTAACGGTTTCATCATTGCCCCGCAGGATAATTGTAGTTATAATGTCTAATTATATAGTATGAAAAGAATTCTGACAACCTTAATTGTTTGTGCTGGTGCGGTGGTGTGCCTTGCCCAGCAGCGCGGTGCACTGAGTTCTTTACCGAGAACCGGTGTGATTACCGGTCAGGTGGTTGATGCCGAACAGGCAACACCGGTTGAGTACGCTAATGTGGTGCTGTACCGGATGCGGGACACAACCCTGCGGCGGAGCGCCAGTGTTGACACCAATCGTGTGGTTACGGGCACAGTTACCGATGCTCAGGGTAGGTTCGTGTTGCGCGAACTACCGCCGGGCAACTTCTACCTTGAGGTTTCGTTTATCGGGTACAAGACCCGGCGGTTGGAAAACATCCGCCTTGCGCCCGACGGTAAACTGGACCTGGGGCGGTTGACGATTGAGCCAGCGGTAATTTCAATGCCCGGTGCTGAGGTAACAGCCGAGAAGCCAAGAATTGAATACAAGATTGATAAGAAGATTATCAATGTGGCGCAGGACCCGGCGCTGCAGTCGGGAACAGCGGTTGATGCCCTGGAAAAGGCGCCGGCGGTGAAGGTTGATATCGAAGGGAATGTGACCCTGCGCGGGCTTTCCAGTTTCACGGTGTTGATTGATGGCAAGCCTTCACCGATTGAAGGCAGTGAGGCGCTTCAGCAGATTCCAGCGGGAACAATTGACCGGATTGAGATTGTCACCAACCCTTCGGTAAAGTATGACCCGGAAGGCAAGGCAGGGATTATCAATGTGATTTTGAAAAAACAACGCGCTAAGGGACTCAGCGGGGTTTTGAATCTGAATGCTGGTACCAATTCCAGTTACGGCGGTAATTTGCTTCTCACCCTGCGCCAGGGCATCGCCACATTTTATCTTGGTCCCAATTTTAACCAGATGAACTTCCCGGGCGAGAGGGTTGTTGAGCGCTGGGTAAAAAGGGCAGACACCACCTACTACAGCAATTCCTCAGGCACGATGAACTTTAACCGCCAGTTTTACGGTGTTCGGCTTGGTGCTGATCTCCAACCGAATGCTAACAATTACTTAAGCCTTGGCACCCGGCTGGGAGGAATGGGCGGAACTCGCTCCCAGGAGGCAGATTACCGGGAGTGGAAGTCAAGTTCGAACGACACCAGTAAGTACCAGGGTGTAACATCTTCGACCGATAAGCACCCTCAGGTGTCGGCTTATTTAGAGGCAAGCCACAGCTTTGGGGAAAAGGACCACAAGGCGACTTTTAGGTTGAATTACAGCGGTAACTGGCGCGATGGCTCGGACCAGACCGAAAACCGTATTGGCGACAGCGTTTTCAGTGGCAAGAGGACAACCGATGACCGCCAGGGCAACCGTTTAGACCTGAAACTGGATTACAGTTTGCCGTTGCGGGAAAAGGACCGGCTGGAAGCCGGTTACGAGGCGCGTTTGCGCCGGATGAGCCAGAGTACCGGATTTGCGCAGTTCAACCCGGTACTGGGAGGTTATGAGTCACTGGCGCAGTACAGCCACATGACAAAGCAGATAGACGATGCCCAGGCGCTTTACTCCAGTTACACCTTTAACTGGCACGCCCTGGGTGCGATGCTGGGCCTGCGCACCGAATTTACGGGCAGAAGTATAACCATTGACACAGCAACGATGGTGCCAGTAAACCGCTGGGACTTTTTCCCCAGTGCTCACCTCTCGTACAGTTTTCCGTTAGAACAGCAGGTGATGGCGAGTTATACCCGGAGGATTGACCGCCCCCGGGGCTGGGATTTGACACCGGAAACAACCTGGATGGATGCCAACAATGTGCGTACCGGCAACCCTAATCTTTTGCCCGAATTTATTGACTCATATGAAGCGGGGCTGGTATTGCCTTTTGGGAAACAGCGCATCTCTCTTGACGGTTATTATCGGGTGACCCACAATGTGATTGACCGGTTCCAGCGGGTCTGGCAGGGTTCGGTGATGCTCAACACGGTGGAAAATATCGGCACCGAGTATGCGCTCGGTTCCGAGTTCAACATTGATCTGGTGCCATTCTCCTTTTTAAACATCAGTTTAACCGGAGATGTGTACAACTATCGGCTTAAAACTGAGTTACCTGAAGCGCGCAATACCCAGGGCTTTAACTGGGAGGGCGGGATAACTACCGATTTAACCCTGCCCACAATGACCCGTCTTCAGTTCTCGGTTCATTACGAAAGCCCGAGCGCGACGGCGCAAGGAACCGAGGCGGGACGTATCTGGACCAGTGCCGGGTTGCGTCAGGCGCTGTTCAATCGGCAACTTCTGTTGACGCTCTCGGTGCGTGACCTCTTTGCCCAGTCGTTCCACGAAAGCAAGAATCAGGGGGAGAACTTCTACTCCTATTACCGGTTTAGCCGGCGGGGACCAACGGTCTGGTTCGGCTTAACCTGGAACTTCAACAACTACAAACCGGAAAGACGGCAGCAGAACAACAATAATGGAGATGATGACTTTGTCCGTCCTTACGACGAGTACTGAGCGCACCGGTCACCGGTTTCAACCGGGAAAATTCAATTCGTTGAGGAGCCGGTTAATCGTTTCCGGAGAAAAACCACGGCGGGCAAGGAGTCCAGCAAGGCGCCGCTTTTTTGTCAACGGGTCAAGTTTCTGATAACGAGGCAGGAAGTGCTCCAACACCATCTTTGCTGCCGCAGTTTCATCCGGTGCTGTGGCAAGGGCGCGGTTGATCAGTTCTTTTGCTATTCCAATTCGGGTTAGTTCCTGCTTGATTCGCCACTTGCCTTTATGCCCGACGGTGATACGGTCCTGGACATAGCGTTGCGCCAGTTTTTCGTCATCCACCAGCCCGGTTTCCTTAAAGTTTTTAAGAACCGCTTCAATTACCGCCGGAGTCCAGCCTTTCTTTTCCATCCTTTCCCGGAGTTCTTTTTCGGACCTTGCCCGATAGGAGAGCAGAAGCAGGGCGTACTCCCGGCATTTGCGGAGTTGTTCGGTGAGAATGGCATCTTCAAGGAGTTGGGTATCAACCCGTGCCCCTTCTTTGAGCCGGAACTGCTTTACTGTTTCCCGGTCAAGGGAGAAGGCAAATTCGCCGTCAACGAATACCGAGACCCTTTTTTTACTTCTTCTTTGGGGCTTGAGCCCGGTTATCTTCATCCCTGGACTTCGGACGGCCGAGTTTTAGTTTGTCCCGCAGGGCGGCTTCGACTTTGGCGGCAACATCTTTATGGCTTTTGAGAAATTCAACCGCCGCATCTCTGCCTTGACCTAACTTGGTGTTGCCATATGTAAACCAGGCACCGGATTTGTCGATGACACCCTGCTCAACGCCGATGTCAATCAGTTCACCTTCCCGGGAGATGCCTTCACCGTAGATGATGTCAAATTCCGCCTCGCGGAAGGGCGGGGCAATTTTGTTTTTCACGACCCGGACCTTGGTGCGGGAGCCAATCACCTGTTCACCCTTTTTGAGTGCGGCGATACGCCGGACATCAAGCCGGATTGTTGAGTAAAACTTCAACGCCAGACCACCCGGTGTGGTTTCGGGATTGCCAAACATCACGCCAATCTTGTGGCGAATCTGGTTTGTAAAGATGGCACAGGTTCGGGATTTGTGGATGACACCCGCCAGTTTGCGTAACGCCTGGGACATCAACCGTGCCTGGACACCAACAAAGGCGTCGCCCATCTCGCCTTCAATTTCGGCACGGGGCACGAGTGCGGCAACGGAGTCGATGACAAACAGGTCCAGTCCACCAGAGCGGGTGAGGAGTTCAGCAATTTCCAGCGCCTGTTCGCCCGAATCGGGCTGGGAGACGAGAAGGTCTTTGAGGTTAACACCCAGTTTTTCGGCATATTTTGGGTCGAGCGCATGCTCGGCATCAATGAAGGCGGCGGTGCCACCCAATTTCTGACACTGGGCGATGATTTCAAGGGCAAGGGTTGTTTTACCGGAAGATTCCGGACCAAAAATCTCAACGATGCGACCTTTGGGAACGCCGCCCACACCTAAGACCATATCCATCGCCAGCGAGCCGGTGGGGATAACATCAATGTCGATGACCGCGCCTTCTTCGCCCAGACGCATCACCGCTCCTTTGCCAAACTGTTTTTCAATCTGACCAAGCGCACTGCTCAGCGCTTTAACCTTTTCTTCTTTTGCCATAAAGCCTCCGGTGGTTTAATTTCATCTGCTGTTTTGTCCAGTATAAAGATACCCTATGGCAAGTCAAGGTTAATTTTATTTGCTGCCCGTAACGCTGCCTTTTCCAGGTCGTATAGGGCAAAGCGTATTCTTTTTATCTTTCGCGCGTAATCGGGTTTGTCAATTTTCATTACCTCCTCCAGTACCCGTGCCGCCTCTTCGGTGCGCTTGAAGTTGGCAAATAGGACATCGGCAAGGTTTTTCCGTTTCAGGCGGTCAAACCGGTCGTTTCTGCCCGGGTCCTGTTTGCTGTTGCGGAACAGTACAACCGAACGGCGCAGGTTTGAGAACTCCCTGCCCAGCCTGATGCGTAACTGCCGGATACGGTTCAGGAGCGCGGGCGCGTTTAATGTCAGGCGAGTGATGTCTTCAATGACCTTTAGCCCTTCGCTGAGCCGGTTGAGATTGGCATCAACAATCCTGCCGACCGCTGGCGAAAGTTCAATTGCCCGTTTTGGCATCAGTTTAGATTATAAGAAAATGCCCGGCGCATTCAACGCCGGGCACAGTGCCGTTAAATGGCTTTGAACTAACCGCCGCAGCAGCAGGAACGGTACGGTTTGTCCTCACCCTTTTTCTTCATCGGCTTGTCGCAGCAGAGAATTACGCAGTCGTCGCCACAGCCGCACGGTTTGGACACGGTAACTTCAAGACCGCACTCGGTACAGTAGAGTACCTCATCTTTTTTGTGACCCATAATGTCCTCCTTTATAAATTAATTTTACCCACCGGTTGCCGGTTGTCAAAGATACTCTTTAAGGCAGTGTTGCCCAGATGTCAAGCCCGAGGTAATAGTCGGCGATACCGCCACCTTTTGACATTGATTTCAGGGGCAGGCTGAACTTGGGCCGGACCGTGAGCAGGGGCAGCGGCTGGTACATAAGGAGGAAGGTTAAATTATTACGACTCAATTCGCTATTGGTAATCGGTGTGCCGTTGACCTTTTTGGGGTCCTGCGCGTAGCCGGTAAGCGCGACCTGAGGGGTGAGTTTCGGGATGACCGGAAAGTCCAGTCCAGCCATATACTCAAACATATTGCCCAGTTTGGTCGAGTCGTTCGATTTGCCGTTGAGCCAGTAGGCGCCGCGCAAATGGGCAACGATAAACAGCAGTTTGGTGGTGTTGAAGGCGAGTGCAGCACCGAAGTCGGTTGAGCCGTCACCGAGACAGAGATCGGGTAATGCGTCCTTGTCGCCGGTGGGCAGCGAAGCACCAAGGGACAGGGCGCCTTTGACCGGCAGGAGTGGAAACTGCAAAAAGCCGTAGCGGGCGACTACGAGCACATCACCGATACCGCTGTTAGACAGGTCGCCATGCTTTTTACTTAAAATCGGCACAACCCCACCCAGTTCAATTTTGAAGGGCAGACCAACACTGGCAAGAAGGTCTGCAGACAAAACATCAAGGCTCGTGTCAACTTTGTTAAATTTGTTAGTTTCCCAGGAGTATTTCTGGTTGTTCTGATAATAGGTCAGGGTTGTCCAGGCAAGGACCTGGAAAGGTTTGTTGACCGCACCGGTACGAATGATAAGGGGCGTTGCCTGAACCTCAGCGGTCAAAAAAAACAGGACAAGAACAGCCGGCTTTATCAGTTTCATTTTTCCTCCTTTTGTTTTCGCCAACACTATACCCTTGATTGAATCGGTGGTCAACCTCTGCAATTTGACACCGAACGGTTCGTGTCTATACTTTTTTTGTGCGGCGTTTGATTGTCCTGGTGGTTTTTATCCTGCCGGTTTTTATTCGGGCACAGGAGCCAGAAGGTTGGCTGGTGCCGTTTGGCTGTGCTTTTCAGCCGGACATCGCCGATTTCAATAACGCCTTTGTCCAGAGGGGTCTGCCTGCAGCCGAAAAGCGCCATTTGGGCTGGGGGGTAGAGTTAAGGTCGGGCATCGGTGGTGGTTTTCTTGCGGGTCCGATGTTTTTTCGCACCTATAACGATGTGGAGAACGACTCGTTTCATCTGCGCACCGAGCACACCGGTATTCTGGCAGAACTGGGTTATAAACTGCCGCTGTTTAAGTTCCTTACCATCGTGCCGCTCATCGGTCTGGGTGGGGTTCAGCCCGGCTTTCACATCCGGGAAAAAACCGGTGAGATTTCCCTTGATTCGCTTTTGCAGGCACCGGGTAACACCGCAGTTCTCTCACCCGGGATGAAAATCACCGGTCTTGGTGCCTTAGAACTCCATCTTCTGGTGCCGACAAATACCGGCAGTTACGGTCTTGCCCTGCGCGGCGGTTATCTCTACTCACCTTTTCGTCTGAGCTGGCACCTTGCCAACGGGTCGCGGATTACCGGCACACCAAACACAAAAATTCAGGGGTTCTGGTTTTCGGTCGGCATCACTTTGATCCCGGCACCAGAGGTTGCGACGGTAGAATGAGACACCGGTTGTTTCTCACTGGCGGTATTGCGATTTTTGCCCTGACCTGTGTTCTTACCTACCGGCTGGAACTGCCTCAGTTGCATACCAAGCCGGCACGCCTAGTCTTGGTGCTGAATGTTAACAGCCACAACGGTGCGGTAACGGCAAACACAACTACGGATACCGTTATTTCGGTACTGATAACCCGCTATGCCTATGGCAGAGACAGTGGCGATGCCCGAAGGCGTGTTGAGCAGGTTGTCATCACCGATACCTTAATTGGGAGTAACTGGACGCTTAATGCGGAAATTCCTCCCGCGACCCAGCCAATCGGTGCGGTTTTTGATATCCAAGCCCCGCGCACGGTTGATTTGAACCTCGCCACGAGCAACGGTAAGATTACGGTGAACGGTTTTGAAGCCGATGTGACGGTTAACACGAGTAATAGCCCGGTGGTTTTTACCGGTACAAAGGGCGATGGCACAATCACCACGACCAATGGCAAGGTTACGGTTCAGGTCCATTCCGGGGCGATGACCATCCAGACATCAAACGGCGAAATTGATTGCGACATCGCCTATCTGCCGGCAATGAAGTCGGTGCAACTGAGAACCAGCAATGGTAAGGTTACGCTGCGGCTGCCACCGGATGTGTCGGCGACGATTACGGCAACCACGACAAACGGTACGGTGGTTGTCACCGGGTATCAGGTGCAGTATCAGGAGCAGAGTCGAAGCCATATCCGGGCAAAGATTGGCTCGGGCGCTTCACCAATCAACATTAACACAACCAACGGCGACATTTTAATTCAGTCCCGTTATTGAACAAAGGAGGAAAAAATGGCAGAGGAGAAAGGTCTGGTAAGCCATCTGACCGATGAAAATTTTGACACCGAAATCAACAACTCAACCATTCCGGTAATGGTCGACTTCTGGGCGCCCTGGTGTGGTCCCTGCCGGATGCTGGCACCGATTCTTGAGAAGATTGCGGTGCGGTTTGAAGGGAAATTGAAGGTGGCAAAGGTCAATGTGGATGAGAACCCCGGGGTGGCAGGTAGATTCGGAATTATGAGCATTCCGACCCTGATACTGTTCAAAGGGGGCAAGGAGACCGAACGGATGGTCGGAGCAATGCCCGAGGGAGTTCTCGCCGAAAAACTGAATCAGCTGTTAGGCTAAAACATACCGATTATGCTTTTGCCCCGGGTCGTTGCCCGGTTGAAAGAGATTTGTGCTTCCGAACGGGTGATAACCGACCCGGAAAAACTGATTGACTATAGCCACGACGAAAGTCCGGAAAAGCCCCACCTGCCGGACCTACTCGTGAAGCCGGTAACGGTTGACGAGATTAGTGAAGTCGTCAGGCTGGCACAGGAGGAGAAAATACCGGTGACACCGCGTGGTCTCGGTACCGGGCTGGCTGGTGGTGCGGTGCCGGTTCAGGGTGGGATTGTTCTGTCAACCGAACTGATGGATAAGGTGATTGAGGTTGACCCGGACAATCTGATGGTTCGGACGCAACCCGGGGTGAGAACCGTGCGGGTTCAGGAAGCCTGCGCCGGGTTCAATCTTTACTATCCGGTGGACCCGGCATCGCTTGACGACTGCTCAATCGGCGGGAATGTCGCAACCAATGCGGGTGGGGCTCGGGCGTTCAAGTACGGCGTGACCGGCGACTATGTAACCGGAATTCAGGCGGTACTGGCAGACGGTAGTGTGCTCAACTACGGCGGCAAGTTAAGGAAAAATGTCACGGGCTATGACCTGAACAAACTTTTCATCGGTTCCGAAGGCACACTGGGCATCATCACCGAAATCACCTTCCGGCTCGTGCCCAAACCCCGTTATCAGGTTGACCTGTTAATCCCCTTTCCGAATTTGCGGCTCGGAGTGGAACTGGTGTTGAAACTGGTAAAAGAGAAGCGGTTTGTGCCAGCGGTGATTGAGTTCATTGAGAAAAAAGGGATCGAAGCCTGTGCCCGGGTGTTTCAGGAAAACCTGCCGTTTAAAGAGGCGGCGGTGCAGGTTCTAATTGAGGTTGAAGGCAGCGAAAAGGAGAAGGTGCTGGAGGATGCGATAGCGGTGGCACAGATGGCAAAGGAACTGGGCGCCGAGGAGCCGCTTATTGCCGACAATCAAGCCAGTCAGGCAAGGCTCTGGAAAACCCGGCGCTCAGTTGCCAAGACCCTGAAACAGGTTTATCCGGAGGTGATGGCAGAGGACATCGTGGTACCGCTGGCGCGGCTGCCCGAAACCGTGGAGTTTATCACCGAGTTAGAAAAGCGATTTCAAACGGTAATCGTGCCCTTTGGCCACATCGGTGATGGCAACATCCATGTTGACATCTGCCGGCAGGGCAATGACCGGGCAAACTGGCAGAAAACCTGTGCCCGGATTGTTGACCAGTTGATTGAGTTTGTTGTCAGGGTCGGGGGCCAGATAACTGCGGAGCACGGTATCGGTTCGCTTAAAAAGCACCTTTTGAAAAAGGGGCTTTCCGAGGTTGAGATTGGGGTAATGAAGGAGATAAAACGGGCACTGGACCCGGATGGTCTTTTAAACCCAGGGAAAATCTTTCCCTGATTTGCGGGGTAATACATTTAGACCCCGATTTAACCGAAAAGTTCACATATTATATAATCTATTGAAAACCGGTGAAATGCCTGCTGGATACAGTCCCGAATACGGTCCCCTCCCTCCTTCCGGGGATAGTAACCGGTGCGATAATGACCGCTCTTCTTTTTATCCGGTGCGGGAGCAAGCGGCAATCACCACCAATAATCGATTTAGGGTAAATGTACGCTGATAATCCCCGATGCATTTTCCATCCAACTCTTATCTGGGCTGTGCGATAAACTTATCGGTATAATGTCTGGTATGTGTTGTCCGCACCGGCAGGGAAGACAGTTTAATGGGCAGGATAGCCGGTTGCAAAGAGAGGGTATAAAGAGGGAGTAGAGTTTGCTTAATCTTGATTCCGGGTTAGAATCAAGGTGCTAAAGTAAAAGAAAGGAGATGTTGTGTTAAAGAAAGATAAGAAGACAAAGCTGAAGGATGTGGCGTATTGCAGTTTGTTTTGCGGTCTTTGTTCATCCAAGAATCGGATACCGCAACAGGCAAAGGCGCTGCGGCAGACGATGCACAATGAGGGCTGGGATTTGTGGGGAAATGAGTTTGCCGGATTTAAGGAGTTCTGGAAGTTTCTCAATGGGCTGGTAAAAGGAGCCTGTTCAGGCTGTCGGCAGGGTGGCGGTCCACCGTTTTGCGGAATCAGAAAGTGTGCCCGGGAAAGAAAGGTTGAGGTGTGCGTATTCTGTTCGGATTGGCCCTGCGAGCGGATTAAAGGGCTGGCAAAGGGTTATCATACCCTGATTCCTGATGCGGAGCGGATGAAGAGAATTGGTCTGGATAGATGGCTGAAGGAACAGGCACAAAGGGCAAAGGCCGGGTTCTGTTATTGTGATATTCGTTGCCAGCCCTATACGATTGCCAAGGATTGAACAAAAAGAAAGGAGATGCCAGATGAAGGAAAAAATGGTCGCATATTGCGGGATAGTATGCAGTGACTGTCCGGCGTTTATTGCGACTCAGAATGGGGACGAGAAGTTGCTTGCCGAGACCGCAAAGAAGTGGTCATCACCGACCTGGGAGGTTAAGCCCGAGGATATTATCTGTGACGGTTGTGTTCAGGGTAAACGGCGGGCAAAGTTCTGTTATGAGTGTCCAACAAGGAACTGCGGTGTGACACGGCAAGTGAAGAACTGTGGCTGGTGTGATGATTATCCCTGTGAGACCCTGAAAGGGCACTGGGAGCGGTTTAAGATTCCTGAACAAGAAAAGGTTTTAGATGAGGAGCACCGCCAAAAGCAGGCAACGAAGGGTAAAGGGGGATGAGCGGCTGAACTGTCGCATAAAGTTGCCTGATAATTTTTTGTCATTACAATAAGTACTATGAATCATCGGGAGTTGCGCCGAACATTTCTTGAGTTCTATGCTCAGCGGGAGCATAAGATTGTCCCCAGTTCTTCTTTGATTCCCAGGGACGACCCAACACTTCTTTTTACCAGCGCCGGGATGGTGCAGTTTAAGGCGCTCTGGGCGGGTGCGGTGGAGTTGCCATATCGTCGGGCGTGCTCGGTTCAGAAGTGTCTAAGGGCATCGGACCTGGAAAAGGTTGGGAAGACGCCAAGGCACTGTACCTTTTTTGAGATGCTGGGCAACTTTTCTTTTGGCGACTATTTTAAGGCAGAAGCGATTCCCTGGGCTTGGGAGTATTTAACGCAGGTGGTGAAACTTGACCCGGCAAAACTTTATGTTTCAGTTTTTGAGGAGGATGATGAGGCGTTTGAGGTGTGGCATAAGAAGGTGGGTTTGCCCGAGAAGAAAATTTACCGGCTGGGTGAGAAGGACAATTTCTGGGGCCCGGCCGGCGGAACTGGTGCCTGCGGTCCCTGTTCGGAGATTTATGTTGACCTGGGTCCGGAGTTTGGTTGCGGCAAGGAAAGTTGTGGACCGGGTTGTGATTGCGACCGGTTTTCAGAGGTTTACAATATCGTGTTTCCCCAGTTTAATCAGTTGCCCGATGGCACCCGGGAGCCGTTGAAGAATCGGGGGATTGACACTGGGATGGGTTTGGAGCGGCTGGCAATGGTCTCCCAGGGCAAGAGGACGATTTTTGAAACCGACCTGTTTTTACCGCTGGTGCGGGCAACCGAGGAGATTCTGAGCAAAGATTTAGACCCAGAAAACCGGCCGATGTTTTATGTTGCGGTGGACCACGCCCGCGCCCTGACTTTTGCGATTACCGATGGCGCAATTCCGTCCAATGAGGGCCGGGGCTATGTGTTGCGGAACATTTTGCGCCGCGCCTTGCTGTTTGCGTTTCGTGCCGGAGTGCAGGAGCCGTTTCTTTATCAGGTGTGTGGTGCGGTGGTTGAGTTGATGCGGCAGTTTTATCCGGAGTTGACCACAAAACGGGAGCAGGTGGCTTTGATTGTCCGCGCCGAAGAGGAACGGTTTTTGCGGACACTGGCGGCGGGTCTGGAGCGGTGGGAAGAGACCCGGGCACGCTGTCAGAAGGATGGACTGATTCCCGGGGAGGAGCTTTTTAAGTTGCACGACACCTACGGGTTTCACATTGAACTGGTGGCGGAACTGGCAGAGGGTTCGGGATTGAAACTGGACCGGGATGGTTTTGAGCGGGCGATGCAGGAGCAGAAGGAACGGAGCCGGAAGGCAACATTTATCACCACCGGGGCAGGTGGCGCACCACTTGAGGTGGGTATTGGCGGTGAGACGGAGTTTGTTGGCTATGATAGCGACGAGACCGAAAGCGAGTTGGTGAGTTTTGTCCGGCAGGAGGATGGAAGTTACGAACTGATTCTACGCCGAACCCCATTTTATGCAGAAGCGGGTGGTCAGGTTGGCGATACCGGTCGGGTTGTGGGTGAGGGTTTTGAGTTTGAGGTGATGGACAGTTACTTTAAGCATGGGGTGCGGGTTTTGCGGGCGGTTTTGAAGTCGGGTGAACCGAAAACCGGGGTGGTGTTTGCGGCGATTGATAAAGAGCGGCGGCGGGAGATTGAGCGGGCGCACACCGCGACCCATCTTTTGCATGCGGCGTTGCGCCGCGTGCTGGGCGAGTATGTTAAGCAGGAGGGTTCGCTCGTGGAGCCGGGCCGGTTGCGCTTTGATTTTGCCGCATTTGAGCCGCTGAAGCCGGAGCAGATTAACGAGGTGGAGCGGCTGGTTTATGAAGCGGTCTTGCGCGACATAAAGGTGGAGCGGCTGGTTGATGTGCCTCTGGAGGAGGCGAAGCGGATGGGTGCGCTGGCGTTTTTTGGCGAGCAGTACGGCGAGCGGGTGCGGGTTTTGAAGATTGGCGATTTTTCTATGGAGTTGTGCGGTGGGACCCATCTGCGACGGACCGGCGAAGTTGGGCTGTTGCGAATTGTTGCTGAAACCGGTGTTGCCGCAGGAATCCGGCGGATTGAAGCGGTTGTGGGCCGGCAGGCGTTTGAGCGGGTGAAGCGGGAACGACAAACCCTGGACCAGATTGAGACGCACCTGGGCGTGAGCGAGGAGGCGCTTTTCAAGAAGGTTGTTGCCCTGACCGAGGAGTTGAAGCGGGTTGAGGCAAGGGTGCGGCAGTTGTCGACACAACTGGCACGCAATGCCGCTGCCGAGCTCGTGTCCGGAGCGGAAACGATTGCCGGAGTTCAGGTTGTGCAGGGCGACTTTCCCTTTTTTGAGGTTGAGGAGTTGCGCATTGTTGTCGACCGTTTGCGGGAGTTGCTGATGGGAAGTTATGCGGTTTTGTTGACCGGCGCGGTGAGTGGCGAACGGTTACGTTTTGTGGTGACGGTGAGCCCGGATTTGCAGAATAAACTGCCGGCGGGCAAGTTGGCAAAAATCGTGGGTAGCGCGATGGCAGGTGGCGGTGGTGGTAAGCCGGACATTGCCGAAGGCGGTGGCAAGGTTGACCGGCGTGATGCGGGCGAGCAGGCTTTAAAACAGGCGTTGACTGATGCCCATTATGGGTAATCAGTTGCTTTCCGGAACAGGGTATTGAAGCTCTAAAATTCTCCTGACAATCTCCAGGCGTTCCAGAGTGTCGGCGTCATAGTCCGGTAAAAGGTCGTAGTTTTGCGTCATATAGCCGGGCCAGGAGTAGCGTTGCTGGGTCATAAAGTCCAGTGCCGAAACCGAGTCCCGGTCGTGCAGGAAGTAAGCAATCTGTTTTTCCATTTCCGGGTAGATGGGCAGATAGCAGGATAAGGTCATGGCGTAGCGGTCCAGGGTTACAGGTCTGCCTTCGCTGACCAGAACTGCGGTCCGGATGCGGTCGGGGGTGAACTTTTGATGGCGCAACTGGCTGATGAGTTGCTTCGTTTCCGAATAGGTGAGGTCGGTGTCAGGACCGATGATGGTGAAGAGGCGCCGGAGCAGGATGTCAGCAATCCGGGTGTCGGCAAGACGCCAGAGGCGAAGGGCAATGGTTTTGATGAAGTTGAGGGTGTTGCGACAGCGGTCCAGGTCGTCGTAAGTCAAGCCGTTGCGCTGGCGGACAAATTTTAGTGCCTGGTCCGGGTCAGCAAGTTTTATCGTACCCAGTGAAATGGTGCCAAGGATGGAGCGGAGCAGGCGAAAGGTCATCCGGAATGAGTCAAAGTCAAAGGCGATGAATCGGTCGATTTTGATGTCAAGGAGGTGCTCAAGGGTACGGCGTAAAAGCGGTTCACCACCGATTGCGTAGGTGTGGGTGATTTTTTCCATTGCGTTGAAGTCAGTGGGTGATGTTGCCGATGTGACACCGGGCACGACCACGAGAAGGTCACGGGGAACCGCGAAAAGGTTGATGCGGTTTTCGTTTAAGTTGATATGGCAGATGACGATGATGTCCGAATGGGCGGTTTTTTCCCGGGGGATGCGGGTTGTGCCGCCGCGGTCCTGAGCCGGATTTAAGGCACGGGCATCTTTGCCAATGATGAGGATGTTGATAACGCCTTCGGGTCCGGGTTTCAGGGTGGATTCGGTTTTGCGGTAAGGATGAGGGACAAGGAAGAAGTAGTAGATGAGGGCAAGTGTGATGAGGAGAACAAAAAGGACGATGGGCAGAAGCAGGCGTCGGAGTTTAATCGGTGACATTGAGCTGAATAGGGTAGCCGGTGAATTTAAACTGGTCACGGATAAGGTTAAGGACATAGCGCAGGTAGCGCCGGTCCGCAGCATCCGGGTCTGAGAGGCGCAGGCGGAATGTTGGTGGTCTGATACCGGTCTGGGTCAAACTTAAGACCCGACAGTGTGGCTTCGGCGGCGTGGATTTGAGTTGCTCAAGGACGGTGGTGCGCAGGAACTGGGCGCTGATACGCATTGCCCCGGAGTGGTAGACCGCTTTTGCCTGACGGATGGCGTCAAGGACACCTTTGCCTTTCAGGGCGCAGGCATAGACGAGGGGCGCATAATGGACAAATTGCAGTTGACGGGTGATGTATTCCCGGGTTTTTTTCTCGAGTTCTTTAGGAACGAGGTCAATTTTGTTGGCAATGATGACCAGCCCTTTGTTTCTCTTCTCGGCGAGGTTGATGATGCGTTTGTCCTGAGCGGTTGGTCCTTCCTGGGCGGCGATAATTATCAGAGCGATGGCGCACCGGTCAATGGCGTCAAGGGCACGGCGGACTGAGTAAAACTCAACCGGCTCTTCAATGCGGGCGCGGCGCCGAATGCCAGCGGTGTCAATGATACGGTAGGTTTCGCCTTCAAACTGGAAGGTTTCTTCAATTGTGTCCCGGGTGGTGCCCGGTTGTGGGGTAACAATCGCCCGTTCTTTGCCCAGGAGCTGGTTTAAGAAGGTGGATTTACCAACATTAGGCCGGCCCAGGATTGCCAGAGCGATTTCTTTTGTGGTACGGGCGGGCGGTTCTGGAGGCAAAAGCCGGACGATTTCGTCTAAAAGTTCGGCAACACCGATGCCGTGCTCAGCGGAGATGGGAAAGATTTTGGCGGCGCCGAGACGGTGAAAGTCGGAAATGTCAAAATGGCGCTTGACATCGCATTTGTTGACGGCAAGGAGGAACTGTTTGCCCTGACGGCGCAGGCGCCGGGCGATTTCTTCGTCAAGGGGCAGTAAACCGGCGACACCGTCCACAACCAGAACTACGACCGTTGATTCGTTAAGGGCAAGTTCCACCTGGCGGGCGATTTCTTTTTCCAGCAACTCTTCGGCGTCGGGTATGAAGCCACCGGTGTCCATAACGGAAAATGTCCGGCCGCACCATTCTGCCGTGCGTACCAGACGGTCGCGAGTGATGCCCGGTTCCTTTAAAGTGATGGCAACTCTGCCACCTACCAGGCGGTTGAAAAGGGTTGATTTACCGACATTGGGTCGGCCGACAATTGCAACGCTTGCCATACGAGTAATGTAATAGAGTATTGGTTTTCCCAGAATAGTCAAGAGGACTTAATACCCGTTTTTAGCGGCGGAGCAGAAATATCAAAAGCAGGGCAAGGGCACCGAGGACCAGAATACTGATGATTCCGGTCAAGAGGTAGCGCTGAGTGTGGACCTCTTCGTACTTTTCTTCGATTTCGGGAATTTTGAGCGGCTCCTGTTTGGGGCGGACTTCGTCTTTGACCTCGCCTTTAAATACCAGATTGCAGACCGGACAAAAGCGATGCGGCCGATCCATAAGATGACCACACTCCGGGCAGAAGTAGCGATTCCCTCTTTTGACAATTGGTGCCTCAGCCATAGTTAAGCCGTGTTTATGATAAAAGGGAATTTGTACTTTGTCAAGCGGAGCGTAAGCCCTTTTTGGGGGCTGAAAAACCGTTTATCCCCCCTTGAATCTGCTTGACAGAAGGCAATTTGTCATCACAATAGAAGCAGTTACACCTGAGGGTGTAACTGGAGACGATGGTTTCTAACCGCCCTTATGGGCAGAAAGGAGAGGTAATGCCACGTGGTCAAGCTCTGATGAATCGCACGGTGAAGCTTACCGATGCGATGCAGCCGGTCTTCGGTCCTGGAAAGGTAATCAAGGTAAAAGACATCAATAAGAAACTGTGGGCTTATGTGAAGAAGCATAAGCTGATGACCGGGACCGGTCCGTTAATGAAGCGCTCAATCAAACTGACCCCGGACCTGCAAGCGCTGTTTGGCAAAAAGGCTTCGGTCAAGGTCAGTGAGATGATGAAACTGCTCTGGGCATACATTCGGAAGAACAACCTGTTCTAACCGAGCGTCCAGAAGAGGTATAATAAGGCGACCCCCTATTATTGGGGGTTAGCCTTTTAATAGGGGGTGTTCGTAAATATGTTTTTAAGTTGCTGTTTATCAATTGGTTGTGAATTTAAAGGTTATAATAAAATCTCTTTATTTTTTGCTTGACTAACGATTTTGGTTTTATTATTATTAAGTTAGCCAATTTGACATAGAAATTTGCTCTTTGACAATTTGGAGAAGAGGCAGGCTGATATTCACCTCAAGCTACTAAGAGCACATGGTGGATGCCTTGGCAGTTGAAGGCGATGAAGGGCGTGGTAAGCTGCGATAAGCGCCGGTGAGCTGCACACAAGCTTTGACCCGGCGATTCCCGAATGGGGAAACCCGTACGGAGTAATATCCGTACATCCCGGAATGAATCCATAGTTCCGGGAGGCAAACCCGGGGAAGTGAAACATCTCAGTACCCGGAGGAAAAGAAAGCAACCGCGATTCCCTGAGTAGTGGCGAGCGAAAGGGGAACAGCCTAAACCGATTCCGGTGTTAAAGCCAGCGGGCGTTGCCGGAACGGGGTAGTGGGACTAAGCCACGCCAACCGCTGTGAGGCGAGGGAGTTACCATAGCCAGCCGTTAGCCGAAGTCTTCTGGAAAGAAGCACCATAGAGGGTGATGGTCCCGTAGGCGAAAATGGCTGGTTCTCCCGCGGCTTGGTTCCCAAGTACCACGGGGCACGAGAAACCCTGTGGGAATCCAGGAGGACCACCTTCTAAGGCTAAATACTCTCAACTGACCGATAGTGCACCAGTACCGTGAGGGAAAGGTGAAAAGAACCCCTGGCGGGGAGTGAAATAGAACCTGAAACCATGTGCTTACAATCAGTGGGAGCAGTCTCTCGCCTTTCCGCAAGGTTTGGCGAAGGCTGTGACCGCGTGCCTTTTGCATAATGACCCGGCGAGTGAATGTGCGTGGCGAGGTTAAGCCTCTCTGAGGCGTAGCCGGAGCGAAAGCGAGTCCTAATCGGGCGTTAAGTCGCGCGCATTCGACCCGAAACCCGTGTGATCTACCCATGGCCAGGTTGAACTTGGGGTAACACCCAAGGGAGGACCGAACCGGTGGCCCTTGCAATAGCCTCGGATGAGCTGTGGGTAGGAGTGAAAGGCTAATCAAACCGGGTGATAGCTGGTTCTCCCCGAAATGCCTTTAGGGGCAGTCTCGCAAGTTTTGTTGCGGAGGTAGAGCACTGGACGGGCGCTCCCCCACAATGTGGGGGAAAACCCGACCAAACTCCGAATTCCGCAACTTTAGATTGCGGGAAAGAGGCTGTGAGCTCTAAGGTCCATAGCCGAGAGGGGAATAACCCAGACCACCAGCTAAGGCCCCTAAGTGTATGCTAAGTGTGAAAAGAGGTGAGGCTGCTCAGACAGCTGGGATGTTGGCTTAGAAGCAGCAATCATTTAAAGAGTGCGTAACAGCTCACCAGTCGAGTGGCCTTGCACTGAAAATTCACCGGGGCTCAAGCATACCGCCGAAGCTGTGGACTTCTGTCAGGTTCGCCTGGCAGGAGTGGTAGGGGAGCGTTCTGTTGTAGGCTGAAGCCCGACCGCGAGGCCGGGTGGACGAACCAGAAGTGATTATGCCGGGACGAGTAGCGTTAAAACAGGTGAAAAACCTGTTCGCCGAAAACCCAAGGTTTCCTGGGGAAGGTTAATCCGCCCAGGGTTAGTCGGTACCTAAGCTGAGGCCGAAAGGCGTAGGTGATGGAAATCCGGTCAATATTCCGGAACCACCTTGGCATCGTTACGAGCTAAGGGGGGACGCAGGCGGAAGGGTTTAGCCCCGTGCTGGATCGGGGTCTAAGCCAGGGTGATGGTGCGTAGGAAAACCCGCGCACGGAATTCACCCTGGTGATGGGGACCCTGCCGTAAGGCAGGGGAACTAAACCGGACCGACTGCCGAGAAAAGCCTCTATGCCAGATGCCAGGGTGACCGTACCGTAAACCGACACTGGTGGGTGAGGAGAGTATCCAAAGGCGCTCGGGTGAGCTCTCGTTAAGGAACTCGGCAATCTAACCCCGTAACTTCGGGAGAAGGGGTGCCACCGCAAGGTGGCCGCAGTGAAGTGGCTCTACCGACTGTTTAACAAAAACACATGTCTCTGCTAAGCCGTAAGGCGAAGTATAGGGACTGACACCTGCCCGGTGCCGGAAGGTTAAGGAAGGGGGTTAGCCGCAAGGCGAAGCTCCCGACCGAAGCCCCGGTAAACGGCGGCCGTAACTCTAACGGTCCTAAGGTAGCGAAATTCCTTGTCGGGTAAGTTCCGACCTGCACGAATGGTGTAACGAGTGGAGCGCTGTCTTAACGAGAAGCCCGGCGAAACTGTAGTGGCGGTGAAGATGCCGCCTGCCCGCGATTGGACAAAAAGACCCCGTGAACCTTTACTACACCTTGTCATTGGATCCTGGCCGAGCATGTGTAGCATAGGTGGGAGGCTTTGAGGCCGGGCCGCCAGGTCCGGCGGAGCCGTCGGTGAAATACCACCCTTGTTCTGTTGGGGTTCTAACACCGTACTGTTATCCAGGCGGTGGACAGTGGCAGGCGGGTAGTTTGACTGGGGCGGTCGCCTCCTAAAATGTAACGGAGGCGCTCAAAGGTCGGCTCAGCACGGACGGCAACCGTGTGGGGAGCGCAAGGGCATAAGCCGGCCTGACTGTGAGACCGACGGGTCGAGCAGAGACGAAAGTCGGACCTAGTGATCCTGTGGCTCTGCGTGGAAGGGCCATAGCTCAACGGATAAAAGGTACTCCGGGGATAACAGGCTGATCGGGCCCGAGAGTTCACATCGACGGCCCGGTTTGGCACCTCGATGTCGGCTCATCGCATCCTGGGGCTGGACAAGGTCCCAAGGGTTGGTCTGTTCGCCCATTAAAGCGGTACGTGAGCTGGGTTCAGAACGTCGTGAGACAGTTCGGACTCTATCCATCGTGGGCGCAGGAGACTTGAGGGAAGCTGCCCATAGTACGAGAGGACCTGGGTGGACGCACCTCTGATGTACGAGCTGTCCTGCCAAGGGCACCGCTCGGTAGTCAAGTGCGGCAGGGATAACCGCTGAAAGCATCTAAGCGGGAAGCCCCTCCCAAGATTAGGTCTCCCGTGTGAGCGCCGCAAGGCGTTTCACCCTGAAGGCCCCTGGTAGACTACCAGGTTGATAGGCTACAGGTGTAAGCGCAGTAATGCGTTCAGCCAAGTAGTCCTAATCGGCCGTGCGGCTTGAGTTCGTCAGCTTGCTTCTTCTCCTTTAAATTGTTAACAATCTGGAGTAAGATTCCCGGCGGTGATACCGGAGGGGAAACACCTCTTCCCATTCCGAACAGAGTCGTTAAGCCCTCCAGGGCCGATGGTACTGCGCTGGTAACGGCGTGGGAGAGTAGGTCGCTGCCGGGTTTTTATTTTCTTCAAAATTTTTCTTGACAGGATGAGATTTTTTGGTATACTATTACCGAGAGCAGAGAAATGCGATGCGCTCAACTACCCTTTTTTTATCCACTCAACAAAAGGTTTGGTTGGGGCATTGCCATTTCTTCTGGTCTCATATTCCTAAAAAGAAAGGAGGTGCAGTAAAATGAAGAACAGAGGCTTTACACTAATCGAGCTGCTCGTGGTCATCCTGATTATCGGTATCTTGCTCGCTCTAATCATCCCGAACTTCGTTCTGTTCCAGGAGCGTGCCCGTCGTTCTTCGGTGAAGAACAATATGCACGTAATCCAGACCGCTCTCGAGGCTTATGCGGTGGACCACTTCGGCAACTATCCTAACGAGGATGTGAGCTGGGATCCGTACGACGAGGCGGGGATTTGTCTGTGGTTCCCGGGTGGTGACCCAGTGGGCATCGATGGCGAACCCAAGCCCGGTAACTTCCCGGTCAATCCGTACGATGGTAAGCGCTACAACGACGAGGACAAGGACGAGATGGACCTGAACTACGAGGACTTCTTCGGCGAACTGGAGCCGGGTATGAACGCCCAGCTTCGGGGTAGCGACGAGGAGTGTCCGTACCTTGATGCCGGCGGTACACCTGAGTATCCAGGTGGTATCGGCATTATGACCTATGTGCCGGAAATCGGGAACGAGACGCCTCAGGAGTACGGCATCTACGGCTTTGGTCGTGATGTCGCATATCCGATGTACGACCTGGACCCGATGGCGGACGATCCAACCGACGAAGAGTCCTGGATTTTCTTCGTCCTGCACAACTAATACCTCCGCAGCCTTTGCGGGGTGGGTTAATACCCACCCCGCTTTTTGTTTGCTTGACTGGCAGATATTTGGTTTTATAATCCCATTTATATATGTCATCAGTAGTTACCCAGCCGGCAATTGAGACGGTGCGGCTGACCAAGTTTTACCGCACCGGCTTCAGGATGAAGCGGGTACGAGCGCTGGTTGATTTGAATCTTCAGGTTGAGAAGGGAGAGATATTCGGGTTTTTAGGGCCAAATGGTGCGGGGAAGACAACGGCGATTAAAATCATTATCGGGCTTGCAAAGCCGACCCAGGGATTTGCCTTGGTTCTGGGCAAACCACCAAGAGACCACCGGGTAAAAAAGTCGGTGGGTTTTCTTCCTGAGTCGCCCTATTTTTACGAATATCTGACTGCCGCCGAGTTTCTGGAGTTGACCGCACAACTTTCCGGAGTACCAAGAGGGGAACTAAAGCCGCGGGTCCGGGAGATGTTAAAAATGGTGCGGATGGAGCATGCCGCCCATATCCAGATGAAGGGCTTTTCCCGGGGGATGTTGCAACGAATTGGGATTGCTCAGGCGTTGATTCACGACCCGGAGGTGGTGATTTTAGATGAGCCGATGGGAGGGCTTGACCCAATTGGCAGGAAAGAGTTCCGGGACATCATCCTCAGCCTAAGAGATAAGGGAAAGACGGTTTTCTTTTCGACCCACATTCTCGCGGATGTGGAGATGATATGTGACCGGGTGGGCATTATTGTTGGGGGTAAGATGGTAAAGGTGGGCAAATTGAGCGAAATTCTTACTGCTGAGGTGGAGTCGATTGAAGTTACGGTAAAAGGAGCCCAGGGGAAGTTCCGTAAAGCGCTGGAGCGGGTTGCCCAAAAGGCGATAGAGTCCGGAGAGTTTTTGATGCTCACGGTTAAGGATGATGAGGATGTGGAGCGGGTGATGGCGATTGCCCGGGAGGCCGGGGCAAAGGTTACGGCGATTGTACCTCGTACCAAGACGCTGGAGGATTTCTTTATGAGCCAGGTAAAGTCACTTCTGGAGGAGAAGGGCAATGTTTAACCGGATATACGGTGTGGCGGTGAACACATTTCGGGAGTCGATGCGGGACCGGGTTTTAGTGGCTTTGATTGTTACGGCAATTGTGGTGATGGCGGGGGCGAAAGTGGTACAACCGGTGGCGATGGGTGAGGCGGATAAAATTATCAAAGACCTGGGGTTATCGGCGATTACACTGTTCTGTGTTTTGATTGCGGTTCTGGTTGGTGGGAGAATAGTTTATCGCGAGGTGGAGAAGAGAACGATTTATTTAATTCTGGCGCGGCCAGTACGAAGATTAGAGTTCATCCTTGGCAAATATTTTGGCTTAATGGCGGTTTTGGTTTTGAGTTTGTTGATAATGACCGCTGGGTTTTATCTCATCCTTTTGATTTCCCGGGTGGCGCCAACGGCTTATTTGCTGTGGGCAGTTCTGATGACGGCGTTCGAACTGGCGCTGCTAACCGCGGTTGCGATTTTCTTTTCAACTTTTGTAACCCCGATTGCCAGTGCGGTATTTACTTTCATTATATACTTTATTGGACACAGCACCTATTTACTTAAACAGCTGGCAGCGATGAGTCCGGCTCCGGCGATAAAGTTTCTCGGCGTTGTTCTTTACTACCTACTACCCAACTTAAGTAATTTCAATATCAAGGGTGATGTTGTTTATGGTGTACCTCTTAATTTTCAGGCGTTAGGGCTTTCCGCGCTGTACGGAGTTGTTTACAGTCTAACGCTTCTTTTGATATCGGTGATAATTTTTAACCGCAAGGATTTTTAAAAGTGAAAATTACCGAGGTAACAACCCCGGAACCAAAAGGTCCTGGGCTGTTGACAGCTATTCTGCCGGCGGTTGTGGTGGTCTGGGGTTTTGTTGGGGTGTATTTGCTGCAACTGGCGATTGATTCTACCAGTCGCAGGCAGGGCGAACGGTTGATGCAGGAACTCGCCTATTTTCCTTCTGGTGTGGCGTTACGGGAAGCGGCGATAGAGTATCGGGAAATTGTGGCCGATTTTATCTGGTTGACCGCAATAGACTACTATGGCCGACATCAGGAGACAGACCGCCGTTACGAGTGGCTGGGGCACATTTTTGAGATTTTAACAACCCTTGACCCCAGATTTGTCAGCGCCTATCACTTTGGGGCAATTACTCTTGCCTGGGATGCCCATAAGCCGATTGAGGCGTTGCGGTTGCTCTTAAACGGGATGAAGGCAAATCCGCTAAGCTGGCAGTTACCGTTTGATGCCGGGTTTATAAATTATATGTTGACGGGCGATTACAAGTCGGCAGCGCAGCTGTTTCGGGTTGCTGCCGAATTACCGGATGCCTGGAGCGTTGTTTCCCGATGGGTGCCTTACATTACCGCCAAGAGCGGCGATTTCGAGACGGCAAGGCAGATGTGGCGGGATTTGTATTACACAACTGAGAATAAGAAGTTAAGGGAGTTGATAATTCGGCAACTGCAGCTGCTGAAACTCGAAGAAAACCTCGCCCGCTTGCAAGAGGCGGTTGACCGATTCCGTGAGAAAGAGAAGCGCTTGCCCAATAGAATTGAGGAACTGGTCTGGTATGGTTATATCAAAGAGATTCCCGAGGAGCCTTTTGGTGGCAACTACTTTTTGGAAGAAGGTAGGGTACAAAGCACAACGCGACCCGGTCTAATAAAATAATTATTTAAATTTAAATCATCTTTGGGCTTTCAGCCGCCCCGAGACACCAGCACGAGTAAATACCGGTTATTAATAAATGCTTGGTCAAATATGGGGAATTTAACCTGTTAAGTTTAACTTGACAAGCGAAGTAAATATCTGATAATTATTTATCAGAATAGGAGACGGCATGGACTATAAAAATAAAGGCTTTACCCTGGTTGAACTCCTGGTGGTAATCATGATTCTGGGCGTGTTGATGGGAATGTCGGTACCAAGGTTTTCTGGCATCAGGGAACAGGCGCGGGTCGGAGCAATGAAGATGAATCTCCACAATGTTCAGGTTGCGATTGAGACTTTTCATCAGGAGTTCGGGTACTACGCCGAGGATTTCTACGAGGATGGCTATGGCTGTATTTTTCCGGGCGGGGAGTACGATGTGAGAATTGGTAAACTTCCCACCAATCCCTGGACCGGTAAAGAGATGGACCCGGATGAGTTTAATCCCGAGGACTACGATGACATCACCGATATAAGTAACACCAGTGAGTATGGTCCTAACGATGTGTCCGGTTACGACCCAGGTAATATCGTTTACAGTGTTTGGGACCCACCCGGTTCGGCTTATCCTCTCAATTACGGACTGGTCGGTATTGACCATAGCGGTTCTTCAATCCGTGATTTTGATGCAGACGGGGATGCAATAATATTTGTCTTGCACAATTAAGCAGGGGTGATGATATGCTTGACAACCGATTTAGGCATCCTATAATGCATTCAGTGGTTAAGCGTGTCCGCGGACCCTCGGGTTTCACCCTCATTGAACTGTTAGTTGTAATATCGGTCCTGGGCATCATTATGGCTTTCTTTTTCCCGACAATGATTTCCCGAATTACAAACAATACCCGACGCACTGCGACCGTTCAGGAGATGAACGCCCTGCGCGAAGCGATTGTGGGCAATCCGGATGTGCGAGTTGGTGGCGAGGTTGTTGGCACCGGGTTCAAGCAGGATGTGGGTAGATTGCCGCGGCACCTGATAGAACTGGTTACCCGCAATCCGTTTGATGGTATGTATGCGCAGGTGATGTATCTTGGCAAGGAGACATTGCCCGGTTGGGACCCGTACATTCAGAAGGGGTGGAATGGCCCTTACATTAGAGAAGATGGGCAGATGGGCTATCTTTCTGATGCCTGGGGTACGCCTTATCAATACTGGGTAGAAAATAATGAAACATTGGGACTGAAAAGTGCGGGACCGGATGGACTTTTTTATGGCCAGCCCGGTGCGGTAAAGGACGACGATATCAAGGTGAGGTTTTAATGAAGAGGTTAGATAAGGGTGTAACCCTGGTAGAACTTCTGGTTGTCTTGATGATTCTCAGTTTGATTTTAACCGCGGCGATTAAAACCTGGGATGTGACATTAGAAAGAGGTCGTTTTGAGCAGACACGCCAGAAGTTTGACCGGTTGTCAAAGGCAATTACGGGTGACCCGGACTATGTGATCGGTGGTGTTCGAGCCGATTTCGGATTTGTGGGCGATATGGGCTGTCTGCCCAGAACCCTTGCTGACCTTGCCAACCAGCCCAACTGGGTTACTCCTCCAGAAAGCAGCCGGTGGCGCGGTCCTTATGTAAAGGCGCCCTTTGCCGAATCGCCGGAGGCTTATCGAATAGATGGCTGGGGCGATTCGATTGTTTATAATCAGGATAGTTTGTTCTTACGCAGTTATGGTGGTGGGGGGCTTGTTACTCCGAGTCGCTGGCTCACAAGGTCTCTGGGTTACACCCGCAACGACCTTTTAGCCAATACGGTAGATGGTTGGGTGGTTGACCAAAGAGGTGAACCGCCGCCCGACAGTGTTGCACCGAGAGTAATCGTTCAACTGGAGTACCCGCGGAACGGGGTGCTCTTCCGCGATACAACTTCAATTAGACCTGGAACCAACGGTGCTTTTGATTTCATCGGTGTCCCGCAGGGTGTGCATACATTACGAGCGATGTTCTGGAGTTATTATCCTCCGCCACCCCGGTGTGATACGGTTGTTAAAGTGTTAACGGTATTGCCGCGGGTTGGGGCAAGGGGTATTGAGGTAAGGATGAATGTTGACTGGAACAACCCGTGAGGTGTTTATGAGTAAACAGCACGGTTTTACCCTGATGGAATTGTTGGTAGTTTTGTTAATCATTGGTGTTTTAAGCACCGTTGCGGTTCGGACGATTGATGCGACCCGGGACCGTTCTCTTTTCGACCAGACGGCAAAGGAGATGAAGGAACTGGTTTATGCGATGGTTGGCAATCCGGAAATTGTGGCTAATGGTCGGAGGGTGGATTTTGGGTTTTACGGCGATATGATGCGCCTGCCCAATGATTTGACGGAACTGGTCGAAAACACGACCGGTTCACCCTACTGGCGTGGTCCATATATCCGCCGGGAGTTTTTGCAGGATACGATGGGTTATCGCCTGGATGCCTGGGGCAATCCCTACACCTATGACCGAACAACCGGTACGATTGCGACACTGGGTAATGGCAAGTATCCGATGACAATGCGGGTTGCCGAGGCAATTAGCCATTTAACCGACAACTGGGTGATGGGAAATGTCTCCGATGCCGAGAACGCCCCACCGGGTGAAAAGGCGGCAACAATTGACATCAGATTGTATCTACCCAACGGTACATTTTACTTTACCCGACCGGACCCCGGTGGGTTTTATCAGTTTACGCCTCAAACCCATGGACCGGTGCCGATTGGCGTTCATAAGATAGTTGCCAAGCGGCCGGGAGGGGATTCGATTGTACGCTGGGTTACGGTAACACCGCGCAGCAAAGTGGTGCTGGACTTCCGGTTTACCGGTACATTCCGTAACTACCTGGAGATGATTGGCGAACCGGTGCTTTTTGCCGACAGCGCGGGGTTCACCATTAAGGTTGTCAACAGTGGTACAAGTGTGGACACGGTTAAATCGATAAGGTTGCTCGTTGCCCCGGATAGCGCTTATATGAGTTATCTGAGGGTTTACAGCGTTACCCAGGGTGGTACGCCGCAGGAGCAACAGTTTAGCCCGCGCGTGGGGATGGGAGATAGTCTTTATGTGTATCCTCCGTTTTCAATTCAGCCCAACAAAACGGAGGAGGTTCAGTTTAGCTTTTACGGGTTCTGTAAGACCCCGAATGTTATGGATTCGACAAAGGCAAACATTTACAATAAACTGTTTCGATTGAGGTTTAATGATGGTTCGGAGTTTGCCGTCACGCCGGTGCGTCAGTGACGGCGGAAATAAGGAGGTACATTGGCAACTAAGGTCTTTGGCGGGGGTGGCAAAGGCACCCTCTGTATTGATATCGGTTCCAATTCGGTAAAGTTTGTTAAGGTAGAAGGTGGCCGAGTTGTTGACTATGGTCTGAAGGAGATTGGAGAGGCGTTTGATGTCCCTTCTATTCTCCGCGAGTTGATTAAGGATTACAAACCGCGTGAGGTGTACACATTCGTCTCCGGTCCTTCGGTCAGTGTGCGGCAGGCGCCATTTCCGAAGATGAATCGCCGGGAGCTGAAAGAGGCGATTCTCTTGCGATTGGATAAGTATTCGCCATTTACCCTCGACGAGGCGATATTTGACTTCAAGACCCTGGGACCGGTGCGTGAAGCCGGGGCGATAAAAGACAATGTTATGGTTATTGCGGCACGTAAGGATATCGTCTCCGACCACATCTCAACATTGCGTAAGGCAGGGCTCGAGCCGACAACGATCAGTGTTGTACCATTTGCTTTGCAGGCAGCGGTTAAGAAGTTCGGACGGGTAAGACCGGACGAAACGGTATGCCTGCTTGACATCGGTGCCGAGTTTACCGATATGATATTTATGAAGGGGGAACGGCTCGACCTGGCGCGCACCGTAACAACGGCGGGCAATGCGATAACCGAAGCGATGACGGTGGCGATTACAACCGAGGAAGGGCAGCTGGCACTGGATGCCTACGATGCTGAGGAGTTGAAACGCAAGTATGGAATTCCGCCTGAAGACAGTCAGGAGCGGCTTCCTTCCGGCATTATGGTGAAGCGGTTGCTGACCTTGCAGCGGCCGGCCCTGGAGAGGTTTGTTGCCGAAATCAACCGGTCGATTGACTATTACCGCCGGGAGTTTGGCGAGCAGAAGATCGACCGGTTGCTCATCTGCGGCGGTTCGGCGGCGATGAAAGGTCTGCGGGAGTACCTCCAGACCAGTCTGGGAATTCCGACTGAGGTGTTTGACCCATTCCGGGACTTTGGTCTTTATCGGAAAGGTACAAGTCCTGATGAGGAGGTCGGGTACAGGTTAGTAGCGGCATTGGGTCTGTATTACGACCATTCTGCGGTTGACCTTTTACCGATGGAGATGAAGTCGGGCCGATTTATCGCGCGCGATGTCCGGATGATGACCCTGGGTGGAATCGTCTGGGTTGGCATTTTAATCGTCGGTTACATTCTGGTCGCGGGGTGGACTGGTATTTCAAGTGGTCAGGTGTCTAAATTACGCAACGAGATTAAGGCGACTGAGGAACAGAACCGGGGCTATTTTGCGCTTGAGAAGGAGATAGCGGACCTCGAGGCGCGAGAGCGGGCATTAAAGGGTGTGGTCGGTGAGGTCATGCCCACGGTTCCGGTTATGGGTGAACTATCGACGATTGTGCCGACCAATATTCAGTTGAGCAGTTTCACATTGAGCAATCGTTCTAATGTGAAAATCACCGGTGTGGTGAGTGGTGAACCGCACCTGCTTGATGTCGACCTCGCCCAGTTTTTAATTGACCTCGAACGAAGCAATGTGTTTAAACAGGTACAGTTGGTTTCTAAGAACCGGAGTACTCTACAGGGGGAAACGGTCTTAGAGTTTGAAATCCAGTGTGTTACGGAGTAAATTATGGGGATACTTGAAAGAAGGGTAGTCATCATTGGACTGGTTGTATACATTGTCTTAGGTGTGGCAGCCTGGTTTCTCCTTTACCAACCGAGGATAAACGCCCGGAATAAAGCGGCAAAAGAAATCGCCGAATTGCGTAAGGAACTTGACGACACCAAAGCCCGGATTGCCCAGTTGCCCCGCTTGCGCCAGAAAAAGGAGCAGCTGGAACAGGAGATTGCGGGTATCTGGGCACGCGTTGTTCCCCGTTCCGAGATGTTAGGGTTGTTCCGGCGCATCTCCAAGGAGGCAGAACAGGCGCGGGTGCACTTCTTAGAGATTGTGCCGCCCGGGCTTGATACCCTCCTCCAGGAAGAGGGACCAACTGCCCAGGTTAGACCGGTGCCGTTCCTGGTGACGGTTCAGGGTCGTTACCTTGATATCGGACGATACATTCAGAATCTGAATAATTATCAATACTTTGTCCGGGTGCCGGATGTTGACATCAATGCCCGGGACGATATCAGACCGGAGATTGAGGCAAAATTGCTTGTGAACATATATGTTTCCAGTCTGGCGGGTGGGGGTAACTTGTGAGAAGAGTTGGTATACTGATTCTCCTGGCAGCGGTTGTTGTTGTCGGCGGGATACTGCTTTTGCGTAAGCCGAAGGCTTCAGCGGCTAAAAGGTCGAAGAGCAAGACAGCGCAAACCGACTCAACAGCGGAAGGACAAATGGCTACGACTGCGGCGCGGGGAGCAAAAGGTAAAACGGTTGGCCGGTTAAAAGCCAAAACCAAAGAGGAGCGGCTGGCAGAAAAGAAGCGGTTGCGGGAGGAAGAAAAAAAGAAGCGTCGGGAGTTGAAGCGGCGGGAGCGGGAGCGGCGCCGGATGCTAAAATATGCGCGCGCAAAGCGGAGCACGAGAAAATCGAGCCGGAAGGGAACTTACTATGTGGTAAAAGCGGTGGTATCGCTGGGTAATGAAAGTTACGCTTTAATTGATAGCCGGCGGGTAAAGGTCGGTGATGTGGTGATGGGGCGCCGGATTGTAGACATTCAACCTGACCGGATTGAGATTGAGGCTTTTGGACGAAGGACGATAGTCCGGGTGGGTGAAAGCATTTTACCCACTTCTTATTTTACGGAGCGAAAGAAAAGGATTTAAACAGGAAAGGAGCACCTTGAGAGAGAAATTTTTAGCAATTTTAGCAATCGCGGTTGTTGCCCTGGGTGGTTACACCTTTCTCTTTAGAACAAAGGGTGCCGGTCCGAAGATTGCAGATGGGATGGCTTACACCGAAATTGCTAAAGGGGTGACGGCCGAGGTGTCGCGCTCAATGCAATCGGAAACTGATGCACCCGCAGCTCAAAAGGTGACAGCACCACCGGGCGCTCCGCAAGGAATGCCGGGAATTGATGCCCCGGCCGAAGTAGAGGTGGTTTGGGGCAGTGACCCGTTCGTGCGCGACTGGGTTTTGAGTACTGAGGTTGCCAATCTAAATCTGCAGGCAATTACGGTTACCGCCACTGGTGCGAGCGCTTTAATCAACGACCAGATTCTGCAAGTCGGGGATGAAATCAGTGGTAAAAAAGTGGTTGATATCAAAGAGGACCAGGTAACCCTGGAGCAGGGTGGCCGAACATTTACTTTGACACTGGGGGAGTAACTTATGAAAAATAAAACAACAGTGTTGGTTGCGGCGTTTTTTGTCTGTCTGGGCATACTTGCCGCCCAGGAACAGGTTGTCGTAAAAGATGTTGCGGTAGAAAAGTTAATTGAGGGTGTTCGGGTGACCGTTGCCTGTAACCAGACGCCCAACATCAGTTCCTATGTTTCTCAGGAGCCACCGGCGGTGATTGTGGATGTTATGGATGCAACCTCCAGGATAACGCAAGAACGGATTACATCTCGTTTCTACCCGGTAAGTGCGGTTACGGTTAAACCAAGCGATGCGACGAATGGTGTTCGGATTACCGTATTCTTACGCGATATGGTCAGGCACCGGATTACCAATGAAGGTGGTGTGGTGACGATTGACCTCGGTACGACACCAGTGACACCGGTACCCGAGATTAAAAGTGAAGACCCGTTCAGTGGCAAACCACCACTGACGCTTCTCGTTCAGGATGCCGAAATTGCGAGCGTGGTGCGAATGATTGCCCGGCAGTTTGACCTTAATGTGCTGATTACCCAGGATGTTAAATCGGTGGTGAGCGTACGGCTGAACGAGGTACCATTGCGCACCGGTTTTGAGGCGCTCTTGAAGGCGGCAGGGTGTAATATGGTGGAAGATAAGAGCGGGGTGATTATTGTTAAGCCGCTGAAGAAGACGATGTATGGCGAGATGGAAACAAGGGTATTTCAGCTTGACTATCTGGAAGCCAGTGACGCTAAAAATGCAATTACCAAGGCGCTCTCCGAGAACGGAACGGTTGAGGTTGGATTCCGGCGGGTAGGAACCAAGGCAGCAGGCGGTGAAGAGCGGAGTGCGATACTGGTTGTGACCGATGTGCCCGAGGCTCTTGACAACATCGCGCAGATTATTGCCGAACTGGACCGGCCGATGCCCCAGATTGCGATTGAGGCGAAGTTCATCGAGACAACCTATTCCGGCGAAGACCGTTATGGTATTGACTGGAGGCCCATCGCATCCTTTTCTACCGAGGTGCCCAAAATTGGTGAAGAGGTGTCATTCCCGGTTATCGTTAAAGAGATGCTTTTGGGCAAGATATCTTTTGCCCAGTTTAGCGCCTCGTTTGAATTACTTATGTCCCGCGGCAAATCACGGGTTCTTGCCAACCCGCGCACCGTGACACTGGATAACCAGACCGCGCTGGTTAGTATGGGCGTTGACGTTCCGGTGCGGGAGATTCATAAAGACCCGAATACCGGAGAAATTACCTACACCTGGCGCACACGGTCGATACCCATTAAAATGGAAGTTACGCCCCATGTGACTTCAGATGGTATGATTACGATGCGCATAAAACCCAGCGTTGAGGCGATAACCGGTTGGGTTGGGTCGGCTGATGACCGGCAACCGATTGTTGCGAAACGCGAAGCCGAGACCCAGGTGAAAGTTGCCGAAGATGAAGTGGTGGTGATTGGTGGTCTGGTCAAAGATGAGGAGACAAGAAATGTCGGCAAGATTCCGCTCCTTGGCGACATTCCTATAATCGGGCATCTGTTCAAGAAGACATCGGTGGAAAGAACCAAGAGCGACCTGATGATTTTCATCATCCCGCACATCCTAACGCCCGAAAATGGATAGGAAATGAGGTAGGAAACGCAGGCGGTTTTGCCCTCTGCTGATGAATGAATATCGACGAACTCCTTCGGTATGCGGCGAAGTACGGCGCATCTGACCTTCACATTACTGCGGGCAATCCGCCGATAATCAGGGTCAACGGCAGACTCAAAAAAATTCCCGGACCAGCACTGACGGCAGAGGATGCCCAGATGCTGGTCTACTCTATTTTATCGGACGAACAGCGTGAGGCGGTCCAGCGCAAACGGGAACTGGACCTTTCTTATACTTGGGGTGAAGCTTCCCAGCACTTAGCCCCGGAGGCGGTAACCCTTGATTACATCAGTCCGGAGCGGGTCCGGGCGCGGGTGAATGTGTTTCTTGATTTAGGTGGGGTTGGGGCAGCATTTCGCATCATTCCGGCAAAAATCCGCACCCTCGAAGAGCTACCGGCGCCGCCTTCGGTGGCGGAGCTGACCCGGAGCCATTCCGGGCTGGTTCTGGTAACCGGTCCTACGGGCTGTGGTAAGTCGACCACGCTGGCAAGTATGATTGACCTGATTGACCAGGAAAGGGCGGTGCGGATAATTACGATTGAAGACCCGATTGAGTACATCTTTCAGCCGCGGAACTGCCTTATCAGCCAGCGTGAGATTGGTACCCATTCGCGGTCATTTGCCGCGGCGCTGCGTGCCTGTCTGCGGGAAGACCCGGATGTGATTCTCGTCGGCGAGATGCGGGACCTGGAAACGATCAGTCTGGCGCTCACCGCTGCGGAAACGGGCCATTTAGTACTCTCTACGCTTCACACCAACAGTGTTGCTGAAACCGTGGACCGGGTGATTGATGTTTTTCCCGCGGACCAGCAGGAATATGTGCGGCAGATTTTTGCCAATGTGATTCGCGGTATCATCTCCCAGACTTTGTTGCCCCGGAAAGATGGTAGAGGACGGGTAGCCGCGATGGAGGTTCTGGTTGCAACGCCGGCGGTGAAAAACCTTATCCGGGAGGCGAAGACCCACCAGATACCGTCCTTGGTGCAAACCGGCTCACAGTACGGTATGCAGACAATGGACCAGTGTTTAGAGTCGCTGGTGGCGAACGGACTTATTGCTTCGGAAGTTGCCTACGCGAGAGCCACCGACAAAAAACTGTTTACCCCTCCTGCCAGTCCTGTTTCGCCGCCCGGTCCAAAAGGTCAGTGACCTATTTATTAGCGCTGATTCTCGGGCTGGTTTTCGGCAGTTTTTTTAATGTCTGCATCTGGCGCATACCACGCGGTGAATCAATCAATTATCCACCTTCGCACTGTCCGCGTTGTGGTAAACGCATCCGGTTTTACGACAACATACCGATTCTCAGTTTTTTGATTCTCCGGGGGCGCTGCCGGGACTGTGGCCAACCAATTTCGATTCGCTATCCGCTGATTGAACTGTTAACCGGACTTTTTTTCCTTTTTACAGTTATCCGATTTGGATTTCACTGGGCGGTCTTACGTCCCCTTATTCTGGTCGGCTTTCTCATCGTTCTCGCGGGCATTGATATTGACCATAAGATTCTGCCCTTTCGGCTGTCGCTCGCCGGTCTGATTCTGGGGTTAATTACGGCAATTTTCCCGGTATTTCAGTCTGGCATTGCGAAGGCGATCTGGGGTGGGTTAATCGGTGCGATGTTTGTCCTTTTTGGCTGGGCGCTCTGGCGGTTTGTACTGGCAAAGCCGTTTCAGAGTCTTGGGGTAAAAAGGAGAGAAGGAATGGGCTGGGGTGATTTGCCTTTTGCCGCAATGATTGGTGTGTTTGTTGGACCAAAAGGTATGGCAGTGGCACTGGCGATAGCGGTGGTGAGCGGTGTAATCGCCGGCATTGTTAGCCGCATCTCAGGCAGAACAAAGGCTGGTGCAGAAGTGCCGTTTGGGCCATTTTTAGCCCTGGGCGGTTTGGTAGGATTGTACTGGGGTGAGATGCTGTTTAACCTTTACCTGCGGGCGATGGGCATATAACAGTTAATAGTGAATTAATAAAGCCGGGGAGGTGAACTGCTGCCTCCCCGGCTGTTTTTATTCTTTAGCCAAGCTACTGGCGGATGACAAACTCAACACGGCGGTTGAGCTGTCTGCCTTCGTCGGTGTCGTTGGAGGCGATAGGTCGGGATTCACCATACCCTTTCGCGGTCAGTCGTTTCGGGTCAATACCACCGTACTGCACCAGGAAGTTCATCACTGAGTAGGCGCGCTTCTCAGAGAGAATCTGGTTTGCCTTATCCGAGCCGATGTTGTCGGTGTGTCCCTGAATTTCCACGAGGATGTCCGGGTTATCCTTCATAATCTGGGCGGCTTCCATCAGTGCCGGATACGATTCGGTGCGCAGTGTCGCCTTGCCAAACTCAAAGTAGACACCCTTCAGGGTCAGGACCATACCCTTGGCGACCAGTTCAAAGGTCCGGGTGGTGGTTTCGCCTTTGTTTATTGCAAAACTGCTGGTTTGAGGCAGATAGCCCGGAACTTCCACCTTTACCTCATAGGAGCCAACAGGCAGTTCCATCTGATATTCGCCGGTTGTTGCATCGGTCGTAAATGAGGGCCGTTCACCCTGCGTGAATGAGATGGTGGCGGTCAATGGTGCACCGGTCTGTTTGTCCACAACCTTGACTTTGAACACACCTTTCATTTCCAGTGAGGAGAGGGCAATGTTCAGTTTGGTAACACCGCCATCTTCAACTTCGACCGCCCGTTCCTCCGGGAAGTAGCCCTCTTTTTCTACCCGGACTACAACCAGCCCGGCCGGTACATTGTCGGAACGGAAAAATCCGGTTGTCGGGTTTGATGTTACCGGTGGAACGGTGGTGGCGACAAATGAGACGGTTGCCTCAAGCGGTTTGCCGTTGTAAGCGTCCGACACCCTGCCGGCAACGGTGCCATAAGGCACAAGCGGCTTCAGTTTGAAGGTGTATGTGGCATAGCCCTTATCCGGGATGACAAGGGGAACCGCTTCCGGAATGTAGCCTTCTTTTGACGCTTCAACTACGACCACACCCGCGGGTAGCTTCTCCAAAAAGAAGGTGCCATTTTCCGGGTCGGTTTTAAGTGTTGGCAGCCGGCGTTTGATGAATCGGACCTTTGCCTCAAGTGGCATACCAGAACGGGCGTCCTCAACTTTGCCGACCAGCCTGCCCCAGGGCTTTTCCGGCGGCTTGGGAAATGGCGAGACAAAACTGATTCCGAAAATACCTTCGTAATCAGGAACCGCATCGGTTAAACCCAGTTCAATACCGCCGTTCAGGTGCAAAACGCCCATCTTAATCCGGACACCAGGTGTGATTCGGGCACGCGGTGTGTAATCCTTGCCCAGGAGTGCGGAAAATCCGGCGCTGGCGTCCGCTTCTGATGTTGCCTCAACAAACAGGTCAATGGCGTTGCTCGCCATTTCAATGCCGATGCCGGCAAAGTTCTCCTTTTCGCCCGTCAGGGTCTGGCCATAGTTAAACATCAGCGTGGGCAGAGTTTTGTGCAGCTCCCAGAAGCGTAACGAGAGCAGTGCGCGCCAGGAGTTTTTATCGGATGCGAGCCGGTCAAGGAATCCGTCGGTTTCCTTAAAGTTGTAGGTGCTCTTGGGCATTACCCAGGTACCGAGCGCGGCGACCTTAACCACCGGCAGGTACGGGAATGACAGTTTCGCACCGAGAATCTGGCCCTGCCAGTCGTAGAAAAGGGCGTTGGGGTTGGTGCGGAAGTCAACAACACCGACCAGAGAACCGAACAGTTCGCAGAACGGGAAGGGCGCATAGTTCATTTCCATCCCATAGAGCGGTCCCCGGTACAGGGTGACATTTTCTCCAAGGTTGGCGCGGCTGAACATCCAGCGGGTGGCAAAAACCAGGGCGCCATCCTCTTCAACCCGGGCGTCCTGCACACGGAAAAGACCACGACCACCACCGAGCGCGGGGTCAGCATACAAACCGGTGAGGAAAACTGTTACAATCAGGAGTAGTGACAGGACAACCTTTTTCATATACTTCCTCCTCTATTTAGTGCTTATATTTTGCGGAGGAGTTCCTTTTTACCCCTCCGTTCCGTAAGTGTCATATACAAAATAATATACAATAATAATGCACTGTCAATTATTTCGTTTTCTTGACAATTAGATGGAATCTCCTATGGTTAAGTGGACTTATGAAAGAAACGCAAAAGAAAAACCGGCTGGTTTCTACGGTGCTAATTGGACTCTTGCTTATCGGGCTTATCACAGTTTTTTTATTTTTTGGACGCTATTTTGCAAGATACTTTCGCAGTCCCGAGGAGCTGCGGCTGTTAGTAAAAAACTGGGGGGTGTGGGCGCCCTTAGGCATTGTGATTCTACAACTGATTCAGATTGTGTTTGCGCCCCTGCCCGGGAATTTAATGGCGTTTGTCGGCGGGTATGCTTTAGGGTTCTGGCCCACAATTGTCTGGCTGATTGTTGGGGTGCTGGCGGGTTCTGCTGTTGCCTTTTCTATTGCGCGATTTTCCGGTCGACATCTGTTGAAGATGTTTGTCCGCTCGGATGCTCTCGCAAGATTTGACTCCCTGATTGTGCGCCGGGGTGTTTTCTACATATTTTTATTGCTTTTAGTGCCCAATCCGCTTGGCGACTGGGTTTACTATCTGGCGGGTTTGACCAGAATTCCGCTGCTCTTTTTTCTTTTACTGGTTTTTATCGCCCGGCTTCCGAGTAACATCCTTGAGTGCTGGGTTGGTGCCCGTGCGGTTGGGTTCGGATTTCGAGAGTGGGCGATTTTAATACTCATCGCCCTGATATTTACCGCACTCTACCTTACAAACCAGAAACGGATTGAGAAACTTCTCCAGAGGCTGGCGGAAAAAGGTCACAATAAAAACGGGTCGGGAAGTTGATTTTTCTGCCTGATGAACCGATTTCCCTTCTATTGCTTTTACCCTGATTAACAGGCACTACCGCTGACACCGCTGAACTATAAAGGCTAATATGTTAGCGTGCCAGGAGTAAGTGGTTGTGCTAATGATAAGCCAGGGCTTCTGCATATAACTATCTGAGTTTACATCGGATAGGGTAGTGGATAGCGTTCAGCAGGTGAATCTTCAAGTAAATTGAGGAACGACTCCGGGAACCGCTCCCGGAGCGGTTTACCAAACGCCTACCGGTGGGGTAACAGGGGATATGGTGTAATGACAACAAGTTACTGATTTAGAGGCGGTTAACATTACAGAAGATGTCGGAATAGGGCCTACATAACTGTTAACGATAACGGTGTGCCCTAAACAATTTAACATATCTCTTATTATATGGTTAGACCGCAGAACACAACATTTCGCTTGACAGGAGAGAGAGAGAGTTTATTATAATTTGCCCGCTGCCGGAAAAGATACCGGCAGTGAAAGGAGTATGAGATGGCAGGTTTCAAGAGCCTTGTGATTGCGATTCTGGCAATCACAATAATGGGTGTGGGCAGCGCATTTGCAGATGATAACCAAGACCCAAACGGGCTGTGGCTCTATACAACATATCTCGGGCTTAATCCTGCAAACCGGTGCTCAGTTGTGGCATACATAAGAGATATTACGACAAGTGAACCGGCACAGCGCTACACAGTTGGCAACACTGGTCCAGGAGGCTTGACCGATTATCCGCCCTATTACAATCTGTGTATATTTAGACAGTCGGGTGGCTATTACATTCCCTGTGACTCAAGATACCGATGGCGTTTTTACGCTAAGCGTCAGGACCAACTTACACAGCAATGGTACTATAGTGACTGGAGTAAAGAGATGGAGTATTCACCACAACATCCGTTCGACTCCGACGTCTTAAACATCCACCGGACATCACCACCGGACCCGATTCCGCCCTATTACACGCAAGAGTAAAGAGAAGATATGAGGAACGGGGAGCAGAGGACATTAACGGTTTTTGGTTTTCTGCTCCCCTTTTTCTTGGCAAATCTTGTTTATGCCCAGGTGTGGATTAGGACCTATGATGGTCCGGCACGAGGGATGGACAATTCGTATGCCCTCTGTCTTGACCCGCAGGGAAATGTCCTGGTTACCGGCTATGTCACTATTTCCCACAATGGTGACACCATCCCCAATTACTGTACAATTAAGTACGACCCCGATGGTGCTCTGCAATGGGTAAGGTTTTTTGATTCCGGCTTTGGTCTGGCGATTACCACCGATTCCTGCGGTAATGTGTATGTAACCGGTGATAGGGTAACAATAAAATACTACCCAAATGGCAATTGTGCCTGGGTCAGAACCTATGGAGAATATTTCTGGGGTAGCGACCTAATTGTTGACCCGCAGGGAAATGTCTATGTAACTGGTTATGTGGATGTTGCCGTGCCGATTTGGCAGTATCCGGTTACGATAAAATACAACCCCCGGGGCGACCAGGAATGGGTTAGAGTTGATTCCAGTAGCACCGGCTGGACCGCCAGCATCGCCCTTGACACCGCGGGCAATGTTTATGTTGCCGGTTATAATTGGCTGTACCTTCCAGATTCATCAGTAGTATATCGATTTCTGATGATGAAATATGCGCCGGATGGCAGTCTGCTCTGGCGGGTATGTGAAGATTCAATTAACGGTGCGATTAACAAACTTAAACTTTCATTACAGGGTGATGGGTTGTATGTAACCGGTAACCTTATTGATAATATTGGGCCATATGTGGCGGTAACGGCTAAATACAATCTTAACGGTGAACGGCAATGGGTCAGGTTTTTTGATGGTCCGGGCTATGATGACGGGCAGAACCTTACAGTTGACCGGGATGATAACTGCTATGTAGCGGTGGGAACCGCGGAGAGGCCCGGGATGGTTACCTATTTTGACATCGTCTTAATAAAATATGCTCCAGATGGGACGGTAGTATATGAGAAAAGGTATACTGGCTATGGTTGGGATGAGTATCCCTTTGCCATTAGCCTTGATTCCAGTAACTGTTGCTATGTAGGTGGGTACAGCGGTTCTCCCAGAAGCAATACCGATTGGGGAACGGATTACACCCTGCTTAAATACGACCCGTTTGGCAACCTCATCTGGGAGGCGCGTTACTGTGGAGACGATTCACTTGATGCGTGGCTTTATGACCTGAAAATTGACAATCAGGGTTACATCTACACAACCGGGTTTGTTGGCACTGGTACCGTTGACAGTTTTGACTACGACTGGTGTGTGATGAAATATCCCCCAACCGGACCGGGCATTGCTGAATCAAGCGAGAAAAAGCCCGGTTCTTTGGGTGTTATCCTCTATCCCAATCCTGCTCAAACCTCATTTACGGTCAAAAGTTCCTTTTCATTTGACCGGATTTTTTTGTACGATGTTGCCGGGAAGTTGGTAAAGACCTATAATACAGGTGGTAATGTAAAAACCGTTATTCTGCAACTTGATGGAATAAGGTCAGGAGTGTATTTCGCCCAGGTGGGTGACCAAACCGAGAAATTAATCGTTAACAGATAGTACCCCAAGTTAATCAGGAAGATACAAAAGAAGACCGCGCGCGGTTTTATCCTGTTGACAGTTGAAGATAACCATTTATTCTACATAGGACAATGTTGAAGAAGGTCTTGGTTGCCAATCGGGGCGAGATTGCCCTGCGGATTATGCGGGCTTGTGCCGACTTCGGGATAAAGAGTGTTGTTGTTTATTCTGAGGCAGACCGGGAGGCGTTGCCGGTTATGGTTGCTGAGGAGAAGATGTGCATCGGTCCGGCAGCGGCAAGCAGTTCTTATCTTAACTTTTCCCGCGTGTTATCGGTTGCCCTGGTGAAAGGTTGCGATGCGGTCCATCCCGGTTATGGGTTTCTTTCGGAAAACGCCGATTTTGCCGAGGCGGTGGTCGCTTCGGGTTTGATTTTTATCGGGCCGCAACCGGAGACGATTCGACTCTTAGGTGATAAGGTGATGGCACGGCAGCGCATGAAGGAGGCAGGGGTGCCGGTTGTGCCCGGTTCAGATGGGGCTCTGGATAACTTCCGTTCTGCGGTTAAACTGGCAAAGGAGATTGGGTTTCCGGTTCTGCTCAAGGCGGCAGCGGGTGGTGGTGGTAAAGGTATGCGGGTTATCAACGATGAAGGCGAGATGGAGATGGGCTGGAATCTGTGTCAGGCTGAGGCGCGCAGCTCTTTTGGCGATGACCGTCTGTATCTGGAAAAGTACATCACCAATGCCCGACACATTGAAGTCCAGATTCTTGCCGATGGCAGGGGCAATTGTATCAGTCTGGGCGAAAGGGACTGTTCTGCCCAGCGCCGGCACCAGAAGTTGTTAGAGGAGAGTCCGGCACCAGGGATTACGCCCGAGTTGAGAAAGAAACTGGGTGATTGGGCAAAAAGGGCAGCACAGGCGGCGGGTTATGTGAGCGCGGGAACGGTTGAGTTCATCTGCGATGAGGCGGGGAACTGTTACTTTATGGAGATGAACGCCCGGCTGCAGGTTGAGCACCCGGTAACAGAGATGGTTACCGGCGTTGACATTGTCGTAGAGCAGTTGAAGGTTGCGGGTGGTGAAGCACTGGAAGTGAAGGAGCAGCAAGATTGGCCCAGGGGGCACGCGATTGAGTGCCGGATTTATGCCGAAGACCCGGATGACGATTTTAGACCTTCGCCCGGATTGATCACCGACCTTGTTTTACCGGGCGGTCCTGGTGTTAGGGTTGACAGTTATCTGTATCCGGGTTATCAGGTGCCGCCGTTTTATGACCCGCTCGTCGCCAAAATCATTGTCTGGGGTCGGGACCGGGATGAAGCGGTGCGACGGATGGAGCGGGCGCTGGCGGAGACAACAATTGGTGGGATTGCGACGACAATTGAATTTCATCGCCGGCTTTTGTCAAGCCCACAGTTTCGCAAGGGTAATTTGACAACAACATTGCTGGACGATGTTTGGTAGGTGAGTTGTTCCGTACCACCGCAGGCTAATATAATAATATTAGTAAGGTTAATTACAGCGCTATGTAAGAACTGTCAGTTTGCGAAGATGGTTCTTGACCATAATTTGGGGTTTTCTATAATAAAGGACAATGTCTGAAGAGAATCATTCCAATTTTCCACCCCGTTATGACCCGAAACCGGTTGAGGAGAAGTGGTACCGGTTCTGGGAGGAGAACGGGTTCTTTACCGCCAATCCCGATTCGCCCAAGCCTAAGTTTTCGATTGTGATTCCACCGCCCAATGTGACCGGTTCTTTGCATATGGGTCACGCCCTGGACAACACTTTGCCCGATATTCTGATTCGGCGAAAAAAGATGCAGGGTTTTGAAACACTCTGGTTACCGGGTACCGACCATGCGGGCATTGGTACGCAGGTAAAGGTTGAGCAGATGCTGGCAAAGGAGGGAAAGAACCGGTTTGACCTGGGACGAGAGGAGTTTCTACGCCGCGCCTGGGAGTGGAAGGAGAGGTACGGCAATGAGATTGTAAAGCAGTTGCGGCGCCTGGGGTGCTGTCTGGACTGGAGCCGGTTTCGGTTTACCCTTGACGAGGTTTGTGCCCGGGCGGTGCGCGAGGCTTTTGTTCGTTATTATGAAAGAGGGTTAATCTACCGGGGTTTGCGGATTGTTAACTGGTGCCCGCGCTGCCGGACTGCACTCTCGGATTTAGAGGTGAAGTATCAGGAGGAAAAGAGCCAGTTGTGGTACATCCGTTATCCGTTTGCTGATGGTACGGGTGGTGTGGTGGTTGCCACGACCCGACCGGAGACGATGCTCGGTGATACCGCGGTTGCGGTCAATCCGGAAGACAAGCGTTATCAGGCGGTAGTGGGTAAGATGTTACGGCTGCCTTTAACCGAGCGACTGATTCCGATTGTCGCAGATGAGGCGGTGGAGATGGATTTTGGCACCGGGGCGGTGAAGGTGACACCAGCGCACGACCCGGTTGACTTTGAAATCGGAGAACGGCATCGCCTGGAGCGGCTCAAGGTGATTGATGATGACGGTAAAATGACGACATTGGTGCCGACGCAGTATCAGGGGATGACACGGGAGGAGTGCCGGCGCGCGGTAGTGGATGACCTTAAGGCGCAGGGGCTTCTTGAGAAGATTGAGGATTATGAGCATTCGGTTGGGACCTGTGACCGATGCGGGACCGCAATTGAGCCACTGGCGAGTGAACAGTGGTTTGTCAAAATGAAGCCGCTTGCGGAACCGGCAATCAGGGTCGTGGAAGAGGGTAAGGTCCGTTTTTATCCCGAGCGGTGGAATAAGGTTTATCTTGACTGGATGCGTAATGTTAAGGACTGGTGCATTTCCCGGCAGTTGTGGTGGGGACACCGGATTCCGGTCTGGTACTGTGATTGCGGTAAGGTTATCGTTGCAAGGCAGGACCCGGTTGAATGTCCGGACTGCCACAGTAAGAGTTTGCGCCAGGATGAGGATGTGCTCGACACCTGGTTTTCTTCTGCCCTCTGGCCCTTTGCAACGATGGGCTGGCCCGAAGAGACGATTGATTATCGGACATTCTTCCCTACAGACTTTTTGACCACCGACCCGGATATCATCTTTCGCTGGGAGGCGCGGATGATTTTTTCCAGTCTGGAGTTTACGGGCCGTATACCGTTTGTTGATGTTTATATTCACTCGACCGTTTTAGACAAAAACGGTGCCCGGATGAGCCGTTCCAAGGGGGTAGGTGTTGACCCGCTGGAGATTATTGAACATTACGGCACCGATGCCTGTCGTTTTACCATCGCCTATCTTGAGAGCCAGTCCCAGAGTTACCGGTTGTGGAATGAGCGGTTTGAACTGGGCAGGAATTTTGCCAATAAGGTGTGGAATGCGTGCCGGTTAGTAGCACCACATATTACCGGCAGCAGCAGGGACTTCCCGGACCCGAACGCACTGACTGCGCTGGACCACTGGATAGTGATGCGGTTCAACGAAACCCTGGAGCGGGTGGATAAGGGCATAGACAGTTACACATTTTCAACTGTTGCTCAGGCGCTTTACGACTTTTTCTGGCATGACCTGTGTGACTGGTATCTGGAGTTTGCCAAGCGCCGCTTGAAGTCCGGGGACGAAACGGTTAAGGCGGTTCTTTACTACCTCTTTCGCGGGTCGTTACAGCTTTTGCACCCGATTATGCCTTTCATTACCGAGGAGTTGTGGCACCGACTGGAGATGGGCGGCAGGTCAATTCTCGAGTCGTCCTGGCCCAGACCACTGCCAGCAAAATCGGACAAGGTCAGGCTGGTGGAACGGATGCGGGATGTGATTGGTGGTATCCGGCAGGTGCGGGCGGAGATGCGGGTGCCGGCAAAGAGTACAGTAGAGTGCATCGTGAATACCGGTGATGAGGAGCTGGCAAACTTTCTCAAGGAGCAGGAGTTGTTAATCTGTGAACTGGCAAAGGTACGGGCAGTGAATATTGGCTCAGTGCGGCCCAGTGGGTCAGCGGTGATTGTGTTTTCCGATTGTGAAGTTTATTTGCCGCTGGCAGAAGTGATAAATATTGAAAAGGAACTGGAGCGGTTAAGGCGCGAGGATGAGGAGCTCAAAAGATTAATCGATGAGATTGACCGGCGGCTAAACAACCCCGATTTCCTGGAGCGGGCAAAGAATGAGGTCATCGAACGGGAGCAGATGCGCCGGCAGGAGTTTGCCGCGCGACGGGAACGGCTGAAGAAATTGCTGGAGGGGTAACAAAATGAAGGGGTTATTTTCCAGTCTGGGCTGGATTATGTTTCTGGCGCTGGCGGTTCTGGTTTTACTTTTTTACAATATAAGTTATCTGCCCAAGCAAGAGCGAATTGTGCGGTTGCAACAGGAAATCAATATGTGGACGCAACAGATAACCGAACTTACCGACAGTCTGGAACGCTTGAATAGCGCCCGAGATACCACTCTTAATCGGACTTACCGGTTTGATGAGCTGTTTGTTAGCGGGGAAAGTCTGGTATTGTCGGTTCAGGGTAAGTTGCTTTTGCGCGAGGTTGCGCCCCAGTTGAAGGCGCTGAATGTTAAATTTGATGTCATCGGGCACACCGATGGCGCAAAGCCGCCAATTAATTTGCCCTATCGGACAAACTGGGAGTACTCGGCTGCGGCGGCAGCCGCAGTTGCCAATGAACTGGTGAACCTTGGAATTCCAGCCGGTCAAATTATGGTCTGCGGTGCCGGTGATTCCCGGCCGCTTGTTAAAAAGGGTTCAGCAGATGCGATTTTGTTAAATCGCCGGGTGGAGATTGCGGTCCGAAGCCAATGACCGCTGCCATTGCGCTGATTTTGCTTGTCGGGTCACCCGATTCGGTTCTGTCTCCGGGTGCTGATTCCATTTTGCGAACAGTTCCGTCAAAGTCACCAGGTAGAGCGGTGCTATACTCTTTTCTGATTCCAGGGGGTGGTCAGATTTACACCCGCAATTACTGGAAGGCGGTGCTAATCGCTCCGGCAGAGATAGTGCTCGGTTATCTTTCTTATTCGGAACATATGAAGGCAAGAGATGCCTTTGCCCGGCAGGATACCGTTGCCTATCTCAAGTACCGGGACCAGAGGAACACCTTTCTCTGGTGGACCGGCGCGGTGGTCGCATTTTCAATGGCGGACGCTTATGTATCGGCGCAGATGTTTGGTTTTGACCAGGAGATGCGATTGAGCGCGGGCTGGGGGCATATAGGTATCCAACTGGCATTGTGGTGATGGGTAATCTTTTAGCAGCGGCAGGCAGGTTTGACACAAACTGGCTGGTTTCAACTGCGTTGAGTAGTTCATGTTTAACAGATGGCGCAAATGTTCCTATTACCGCATGGGGTATCGCTTACTGCCACGGCAACAGGCTCGAGTCGCTGCGCGTGCACCGGGCTCGAGAGATGGCTAATGAGTTTACCCGTTTGGCCGAGATAAAAACCGATATGTTAGGGTTTTATCTCCACGAGCATAGTGAGTTGCCGAGTCCGCGTCTTGTCCAGCCTTTTTTTCGTCGGGAGGCAGGGTTAAACTGGGCATTCTGCCATATGGGCACGATAAGGCATCCAGAACGATTGATACACCCGGCGCGTGCGCCTGATGGACCGGACCCGAGTGAACTTTTCTTTATGTACTTCCTTGACCATTTCAAGGCAGACCAGCCCATAGAGTCGATTCAGGCGATGTTAACGCAACTTACTGAAGAGCCAGAACTTTCGTGCGTAATGATGTCTCCGGATATGATGATTGTCGCACATTGGGTAAAAGAGGGCGAAGGGCACAGTTTCAAGTTATGGCAGGGTAAAGGCGAACTTGTACGGATATTTACCTCTTTGCCATCTTTTGAAATTCCGGGTGTAGAGTGGAATGAGGTGGCAAATCATTCAGTTACGGTAATTTTCCGGGAGCGACGGGCGATTGGTTAGCGGTTAAAAGAGAAAACCCTCAGGCTGCCGGGGGAGATTCTGCCTGAGGGTTTCTCTCCACCCCCTGCCTAACTGCGCCCCTCAATTGTTCCGGTTATAAATATACATCTTTTGTGCCGGCGCTATTTATGAGTATGCAGCGGTTTACTGATATTGAAATGCGACGGTTAAAGGACTGAAGGTAAAAGTTGAGTTTTAGAGGGCAACCGCGACAGCACTAAACTTTTGGTAAGGGCAATGGTTAATTAATTGGAAAATAGTGAAGTTGTATTACTGGTGGCGGCGGGTCTTGGTTCCGAACTCCACCAGTTCTCTGAACCCCTTGGGGTCAAATGCCGAAGAGATGGCGGTTTCATAGGTAACTTTGCCCGCCCGGTAAAGTTCAGCCAGATAGGCGTCAAAGGAGATGCTGCCTTCGGCGCTGCTGGTTTGAATGGCAGAAGGCAGGTGTTCGATTTTACGTTCCCGGATAAGGTTGCGGACCGCCGGTGTTGCCATCATCACCTCGTAACAGCCGATTCGACCCTTACCTTCGGCACGGAGGAGCAGACGCTGGGAGAAGATGGCGAGTAACGAGATTGAGAACTGAATACGAATCTGGTCACGGATTTCGGGCGGGAAGATATCGATGAACCGGGTGACAGTTTCCGGCGCATTGGTGGTGTGCAGGGTGCCGATGACAAGGTGGCCCGATTCCGCAGCCCAGATAGTCGCTTCAGCGGTAGCGAGGTCGCGGATTTCAGCGACAAGAATCACATTGGGGTTGGAACGCAAACCCTTCATAATTGCTTCCCGGAAACTGGACACATCCACCCCAACTTCCCGCTGGGTGATAATCCCTTTTTTGTGGTCGTGGACGAATTCAATCGGGTCTTCGATTGTTAGAACATGGCGCGGGCTTTCAAGGATGTAGTCAACAAATGTCGCCTGAGTGGTGGTTTTACCCATTCCGGTTGGACCGGTTACAAGAATTAAACCGTGGGGACGGTCAAGCAGTGACTTGATACGGGGTATTAGTTGGGTCGGAACAAACAGTTCTTCAAAAGATAGGATGCGGCGGGGGATAAGACGAAGGGCGAGACCAAAATACCCCTTCTGCTTGTAAACTGCGACCCGGAACCGAGCCATATTCTTAAAATTGAGAGCAAAGTCACCACCGCCGCCGTTGTCGATTTGCGCGCGCAGATGGCGCAGGTCCTTGGTGGCGATGTTTTTAAAGCTTTCGGTTTTCTCCGGAGTCAGGACCGGATATCCTTCAATTGACTGAAGAAACCCATCGATACGGAATGTCGGAGGACGTCCCACCGTCAGATGGAGGTCGGATGCGTTCCGCCGGATGCACTCCGCGAGGAGTGTCTCAAAGAATTCTTCGTCCGACATCGCTACTGCTATTATACCCCCCCTTAACCCATCTGTCAAGCAGATGTCGCATGCCAATGTGATATACCTTTTTCCCTCAATTTTAGCCCGTTGTTCGGACAATCCAGAGTTGTTTTTGTCTCTTATCGCCCGTACGTGTGAAGAGAGCGATTGTAATATAATAAAGTTCATTATGTTTTAGTTCTTGACAGGGAGGGATGATGGTTTTATATTAAAAGAGGATTGCGGCCATAGCTCAGGGGTAGAGCCCCGGCTTCCCAAGCCGGTTACACGGGTTCGATTCCCGTTGGCCGCTTTGTTTCTTAAAACAGGGTTAATGGTAATGGCAGAGTTGAAAGCGAGGTGGAGGAAAATGGCACGTATTGCTATTTTGCTTCTGGCGCTGATGCTGGTTGGTTGCGGGAGCAAAGACCCGCTTGCCAGTGTCAAAAAGGGGTATCCAGGGGCAAGTGAGTATCTTGTCTGGAAGAATTATGTGCTGATTCGTTATCCTTATGACAGTACCGCAGGAGCGCAACGGGCATTGATATTACAGAAAGTGGGCAACAACTGGACCCATCTTGCCCAGAGCGAGCAGGGGTTCAATAGCCTGCGCGAGGTTGTTACCTATATTCCTGAGATGGATGAGTCTGGGGTAGCAGCATTTAAGTTGAGGTAGGGTTATGCCCTGGTTTGGTTTTATCCATCCGATAATGGCGCTTGGGACCTTTGTTTACGGGCTTTTTATTGGTCAGGTCAGTATGACCAAACTGGATGACTGGGATTTTCCCCTGCGCCGGGTGAAAAAAAGAACTTTGATTTACTTTATTTTTACCTTAATCAGCGGGGTGTTCGGGCTGGTGGTGAACGCCATTCTCCGGAGTCAGGGTCGGGGTGTGGTAATTTTTGCCCATATGCCTCTGGGGATTGCGACGGTAGTTGCGGCTCTTCTTGCCTTTGTTGTTACGATGGGCAAAAGAAAGCCCGGCGAGCTACCCCAGAGTATGAGGTGGCATCCAGTACTGGTGGTGATAAGCCTCGCACTTATTATGACGATGGCGTTCACCGCGCTGTTAAAGGTGTTAAGAATTTAACTTTTTTTGAGTCCAATCCGAAGCCGGGAAAAGGTCACCGCAATTTTTAGAAGGTTGAAAAAAGCGTATTTAGGATTGAACGCCCCGGTTAAAAGGATGCCGGACAAAACCCCCTGGTGGGTTCTTATCGGTGCGGTTCTGTCGACTCGAACCCGGGATACGGTAACGATTGAAGCGGTTCGCCGTTTACAATCACTGGCACCGGATGTTTTTGCCCTTGCTCGTTTAAGTCCGGCTGAGGTCGCCGAAGTTATTTATCCGGTGGGTTTTTACCGGACGAAATCGGAAAAACTAATTGTACTGGCACGGACGATTCGCGATAGGTATCAAGGTCAGGTACCGGATTCAATTGATGAGTTGACAAAGTTGCCCGGGGTCGGGCGCAAGGTTGCGAACATTGTGCGGTCTCAGGGGTTTGGAACACCGGCAATAGCGGTTGATACCCACGTGCACCGAATTTCCAACCGGCTCGGCTTGGTTCGAACCAAAAAGCCAGAAGAGACCGAGAGAGGATTGTGTGAAATAGTCCCGGTCCGGTTCTGGAGAGAATGGAACCGGTTGTTTGTTGCACTGGGACAGACGGTCTGTTTGCCGCGCAAGCCGCTTTGCCGCAAATGCCCGCTCGATTCAATGTGTCTTAAACGGGGAACCAGAGTCGGGATAAGACCACGCGGTAGGCGGGCCGGTAGTTTTGCAAATAAGTTGCTGAGTGCTGGGGAGGATGTTGCGGTTTAGCAGCAATGAGATTAAGCCGGGGCGCCTCCCGTGGTAAGGTGCACAGACACCATTTTAATGCGGTGTCAATGCGGGAAGGCAGAATTTCGGGGCGTGGCTTGAAGGTTCGGGCGGTTTCAATCAATGCTTGAAACAGTTGCTCGGTTTTTGCTGCTGAGCCGGCAAGAGAGGCGAGATTAACCCGGATTAGCAGTCCGTCAGGGTCAACCGGTTCTGATTCCACCCTAATCTTAAAAGTGGAGGCGAGGGCAACTTCCCGGTTCAGGTTCTCCCTTTCTTTTTGCTGGTCGTTCAGTAGGTGGCTTGGTCCGAAAACGCCCTGAAAGATAAGTTTGTAGATATCTTCGGCTTGTAGCAATGGATAGTGTCTGATATGCCAGTTGAGGATATCAAACAGGCGCATTAGGAAGCGGGGAGGTCAAAGGCAGTTTCTTTACCTTTGTTGGGGAAGATGAGTTCCGAAATTTCAATGATAATGCCGAACAGGGTCCCGAACAGTGCGCCGATGGAAAACTGATAGGACAGCAGGTTGCGGTGAAACTCCTGACCGGTGCGGAGCCGGAAGAGTAGAACAACAGCGAGATGAGCCAGTCCAACGATGAGCGCCATAATGAGAAATTTGCCTATGCGCACCCGCGCAAGAAACTTGTACAGATAGCCGGAGATGAGAAATGAGAAACCGACCGGTGCTGCCCAGAGCGCGGCGCGAATTGCCGCTTCGGTACGCAATGGTGGAGTAAGGGCGAGCTGGACAAAAAAGAGTAAGACGACCATCATTATCGCATAACTTAGACCACGCAGCCGCACCGCAGCGTAAATTAAACCACCGGCTAAGCCCAGAATGATTAATGGCAGCATCGGAAAATTGGTAATGCGGCGGGCGGCAAGGAACAGGCGGCACAACCAGCTGGCACTAAGCCCGGCAATAATATAAGCAACGGTCCAGAGGGTTTCACGGGTTGCTTTGGTCATAAAATATCATCAGGGATTAAGCGAAAATGTCAAAGAAATCCGCTCTTGACAAAAAAGGGGAATCGGGCATTATTTAAATATGAATACCCTCATTTTGATTTTCAGTCTGTTTTTATCCGCTTCCCGGGGCGCGGAGACCGGAGTAATTGACGCGAATCTGGTCTCGGCAAAGAACGATTTTGGGTTCAGGGTTCTTTCAACATTGGTCAGTTCTGCTCCAAAGGAAAATGTGTTTATATCTCCTTATAGTATTGCCACCGCTTTGACAATGACCTACAACGGCTCTGATGGGGAAACCCGCAGCGCAATGGCACAGGCGCTGGGCATTGCGGGTATTGAGTTGGAACGGCTCAATACTGAAGAAAAGTTTCTCTCGGGACAGTTGAAGAAGGATAAACCGGGTGTAGAGCTTTTGATTGCCAACTCGCTCTGGGCGCGAAAAGGGGTGACATTTAATTCTGCCTTTTTGAACACCAACAAGGAGTTTTATCAGGCGGCGGTGGCAGCGATTGATTTTAATAGCCCGGATGCGCCGAAAAAGATTAACAACTGGGTGAAGGATAAAACAAAAGGAAAAATCGATAAGATTGTTGACCAGATTAAACCCGAGGCGGTACTATTTTTAATCAATGCGGTGTATTTTAAGGGGCGATGGCAGGAGAAGTTTGACCCGAAGATGACCGGGGATGACAAGTTTTATCCTGATTATGGCAATCCGGTGCCAGTAAAGATGATGACGCGTTCGGGTAAATTCCGCTACCTCGAAACCGAGGGGCTGCAAGCGGTGGAGTTGCCTTATGGTGAGGGTGAGGTGAGTATGCTAATATTTTTACCCGCCGCTGGTAAGCTGGATGATTTGATTGCCCAACTGTCATCTGCTTTCTGGCAGGAGTGGTGGGGTAGATTTCGGTCACGGGAGGGGACGGTCTTGTTGCCCCGGTTCAAGATGGAGTATGAGAAGAGTTTAAGAGATGTTTTAATAGAATTAGGGATGGGGATTGCATTTGACCTGAATCAGGCGGATTTTTCTTTAATGGGCAAGGGCGGTCCGGGCTTTGCCATTGGTGATGTGAAGCATAAAAGTTTTGTAGAAGTTAACGAGGAGGGAACCGAAGCAGCAGCGGTAACATCGGTGGAAATGGTACTGGCAGCGGTGCCTTCCCAGCCCCGATTTGAAATGGTTGTCAATCGACCGTTTCTCTTCGCAATTCAGGACAACGAAACCGGCGCCATCCTTTTTTTGGGTGTGGTGCGGAACCTTTCCAGGGGTAATTAAAGGTACATCTCTGGGCGGCGGTCGAGAATTATATCGTTGCGCGGGGTGACATTTTTGTTGAGAGCCTGGTTAGGGTTGATATCGACGATTTTTAAAACCTCTTTATCAGGGCTGGCACGGTAAAGCAGGGTTCCATCTGGTGCGACAATCTGGCTTTGACCGGTAAACCGCAGCTTTTTCTCTCCAAGTTGTTCAACTCCGATGCGGTTGGCAAGTAGCCAGAATACCCGATTTTCCTGAGCACGGGTTATGGTCATTGACTGGGCATAATTGAGAATCAGGTTAGATGGATGACACACAATCTGGGCACCACGCAAGGCAAGGGTCCGGGCGCTTTCCGGGAAGAAGTAGTCAAAGCAAATTAGAATACCAATTCGCACCCCAGCGAGGTTGAACACCGGGAAAGAAAGGTCGCCGGGGTCAAAGAGGTCTTTTTCGTCGGCAAATAGGTGAACTTTCCGATAGGTGTGCACGGTGCCGTGGGCGGTAACAAGAAGTGCTGAGTTGTAGATTTTATTGCCTGCGGCTTCAGCAAATCCGAGAACGAGGCTGATATTGTGTTGCAAACAGAAGTTGATAATTTTGTTACAGGAGGGTCCATTTGGCACCGGTTCGGCAAAGCGGGCGAGCTGGTCGCGGTTGGAAAACAGATAGCCGGTCAAACATAGTTCAGGCAGGACAATAAGGTCGGCTTTGATACGGCTGAGACGGCGGAAGATGCGTTCGAGGTTCGTTTCCACCATAACGGGTTCAGGAAGAAATTGATATACACCAACACGCATTGAGTTATTTTAATATGATTATTAAAAAGAATAACTTTGTATAGATAAAGGTCAAGGATAACATTAAATTTTACAATAAGATAGACAAATGTCGCAGCGAGGGAGTTTGTCGCACCTTGACTGATGTTGATATTTTGTTATAATACAAACATTAATGACGCAGCGGGGAAGTGGTGACAAGTTACAATTTTCTCAACCGGTTGGAGACCGGTACTATATAGAAGAATTGCTCGGTGGAGGCGAGGGAACTGAAGTATATCGGGTTCGTGACATCATAACGGGTAAGGTCCTGGCGTTAAAAACAGTACGCAGCGGCGTTTCCGATGAGGAAAATGTGAGGTTGAACCGGGAGTTCTTTTACCTTTCCCAGATATCTCATCCCGGGGTGGTTGCGGTTCAAGATTATGGTAGAACCGCGGATGGGCGTGCCTATTTTACAATGGAGTACATCCCGGGTGTACCGATAACTCACTATTTTGCGGGCGGCTACGACCCGAAGTTAATCGATGTCATTGTCCAGGTTCTTCTGGCGCTCGATGCAATCCATGCTCGGGGATTGATTCATTGCGATTTAAAACCTGAGCACATTCTTGTGGTTGAGGACGATGGAAGATTGAAGACAAAACTGCTCGATTTTGGTTTTGCCGAGGATTTTTGTATCAATAGTGCTCGGGATGGAAAAGGTACACCCGGTTATGTGGCGCCCGAGATATTGAAAGGGGTTGATTCTGATGTCAGAGCTGACCTTTACGCCTTAGGGATGGTAATTTATGAAACATTAACCGGCATTGGACCAGGAAAAGGGGTTGAGCTTCTTGACTGGCTGAGAAAACAGCAGAATGCCGATTTTGCGCCTCCTCGCTCTTTCAATCCTGAAATTCCGGAAAAACTGGACCGTTTGGTGATGAAACTTATCAGTCCGCGCCGCGAACAGCGGCCCAGTTCTGCCCAGGTGGTGATTGAGGAGTTGCTGGGCGAGGGTGTTTCTAATGTAACTCTGCCGGCGTTGCGCCGAGATATTATGGCGTCCGGGTTTGTTGCCCGGGAGCAGGTTCTGGAAGAGATGAAAGAGACCCTTCAGACTGTCGCCAATGGTCAATCCGGGGTGATTTGTATTTCCGGAGACCGAGGCGTGGGTAAGAGCCGACTCCTTGCCGAGTTCAAATTCTATGCTGAGATGGAAGGAGCATCGGTATTCTCTTTTGAACCGGTGTCGCTGGGTGCCCGTTCTCAATCGCTCATCGAGGCGCTGGTTGTACTTTTGCGCAGTTACGGTCAAACGGGCGCACCGGTGGTTTCGATTGACACCGGGAAGGAGAGTAATTACCGATTGTTTGAGTGGGTGACGCAACGCCTGAAAGTGGTCGCAAATTCCCATCGGATTAAGCACAGTTTGGTAATCATTGTCGATGATTTTGAACTTTTTGACCCGACGAGTTTGGAGTTTCTCCGCTATTTTGTCTTAGGAATTGACAACGAACGGATGCTTCTCGTGGTGACCGGTCTGAAGGAAAGGCGTTTTCTGGAGACCATTGATAGGATTAAACACCGTGCCAATTTTCGGCATATCGTTATTCAACCGTTTAATCGGGATGAGGTTAAAGAACTGGTGCTTTCCCTTCTGGGAAAGGTTAGTGATGTTGATGCTCTGACAGAATGGCTGTTTGAGTTCACCGGTGGCAATCCGCTCTGGGTGGTGGAGACAATTTATGCGCTAATTGAAGCCAAGATTCTGGTGCGTGAGGTGTCAGGGTGGGAACTGGCAAAGGACCGATTGGCGGCGTTCCGCCCACCTTCATCAGTTAGTGAAACAATTCGCCAGCGCGTCGAGCAGCTGACGCCAGAAGAGAAAAAAACGCTGGAGATTGCTGCCGCAGCCGCAGGACCGTTTACCCTGGATTTACTCCGGGCGACGCTTAACCTCGAAGAAAAGGTTCTCTTTCAGGTGGTCAGCAGGCTGAAGGCGTTCGGTTTTATAAAGACATTTCGTGCCGCCGGTCCCGAAGAAAAGAGTCGTTTATCTACAGGTTGGATTCTCTCGAGTAAGATTCTGGAAAGTGTCATCGTTGAGCAGTTGACGGTTGAACAACGGCGTGAGAACCATCGCAAAGTGGCGCTGGCACTGGAGTTGCTTTATCCGGAACGGATTCCGGAGATGGTTTTTGACCTGGCACATCACTGGACGCTTGCTGGCGTCAAAGACCGGGCTTACGACTATTCGCTGCGTGCCGGTGATAGAGCAAGAGAGTGGTTGCTTTTTGAGCAAGCGCTGGCTTTTTATGAAAATGCCCTGAACCTTTCATCTGGATTGATAACGGCGCGCGAGCGCATTGGTTTATTAGAGAAAGTAGGGGAACTGCGCGAGTTGACCGGCAGATTTGCCGAGGCGATTGACATTTATCGCCAGGGTATGGGGCTTGCGGTTGCGGACCCGGAACTTGCCCGGGATAAAAAGTGCCTCGCTCGATTTCTACGACGGCTTGGTCTTGTGTATCAAAAGCAGGGGCAAATTTCGGATGCGATAAACCTATTGAATCAGGCGCTTCATTTACAACCAGAAGACAGTATAGAACGAGCACGACTCCTTGCCGACCTGGGCTGGTCCTATTGCGGGGCAGGGGATTTCAACCATGCAGAGGAGATTCTGACCAGCGCCCTGCAGCTGGCAGAAAAATTAAAGTCCAGCGTTACTGTAGAAGCAAATCGGCTGGTCGGTTTGATACTTTATTATTTTGCGGTTCTTGCCTGGGCGAAATACGACTTTGTACTGGCGTTACAACTGGCAGAGCGGAGCCTGGATGTGTTTGAGCGTTTAGAAGATGAGATAATGAAAGCGACCGTGAGTCAGTTTATTGCCACACTGTATATCCGCCGCAGCGAAACGGATAAGGCAAAGGATTTTTATCACCGGGCTGTTGCCTGTCAACGCCGCGCCGGTGCAGTGTATTATTTGCTCACCTCGTTACAGGGTCTGGGGTTACTGTGTCTGGATGAGGGTGAATGGGACCAGGCAGAACAGTATTTCAACGAGGCGTTAAAGATTGCCGAGCAGGTAGGGAGCCTGTCCGACCAGGTTAATCTCTACACGCTGTTGGGTGGAGTATATGATATCAAGGGTTTATGGTCATTAGCACAGAGTTTTTACGGGCGAGCACAGACAATTGGTGAACAAGATGGTGAGAGGGTCGATCGTCGTACGAGATTTGCGCTTCTGTGCAATTTTGCCCTGCTACGGGCGAAACAAGGGGAACTGGAAGCGGCAGATAAAGACATCACCCGGGCAGCAAAGCTGATTGAAGGTATTGACGACTCCTTCTTACAATTTAATCTGATGGTGAAGCAGACAGAAGTGGCACTGCGGGCAGAGCGGCTGGAACGGGCAAAAGGCTTTCTTACCCGAGCGTTCTGGATTGTTGCCCGGGAACCGGACTGGCGCAAACTGGCAAATCTATACATCCTTTCGAGCCAGGTACGGCTGGCGGCTGGTGATGCTTTTCGGGCACACTATGCGGCGAGCCGGGCGTTGACTTTACTTCGGGAGTATCCGTCCTCACTTGAGTTTGCTATCGCCCTGCGTTGTTCGGGGTTGGCAAAGTGCAAACTGGACCAGATGGAAAAAGGACAGGCGGAGTTGAGGCGGAGTATTGAAATTCTCCGATGTTTAGGGGTAAAGTATGAACTGGCACTTTCCCTGAGTGCACCGGCGAAGGCGTTAGCCGGTGAAAGCCGGATGCCGGGTGTAAAGGTACCGATTACGAGCCGGCAGATTTCCCGGGACGAGTTCAATGAGATAAAGTCTAATCTTAAAGAGGCGATTGGTTATTTTCAGGAACTGGGCGCGAAGTCAGATGTTCAGGAGTGTGAAAAGCTACAGGATACACTGGAACAGGCGTTTGGGATATTGCAACTGAAGGCGCAGGAACGGAGTGAGTATCTCAAGGTCTTTTATCAATTGAGTGAACTTTTGAACCTTGGATTGAGCCGGGAAGATTTCCTGGACCGGGTTCTTGACCTGGTAATTTCCGTAACCAGGGCAGAAAGGGGGTTGATATTTCTTATCCAGGGCAATCGGCTGATTCCGGTTGCAGCCCGAGACATCGACCATCGGACCCTGGAAGATGCAACTGCGGTTTCCCAGTCGGTTTTGCGCAAGGTCAAGCGTCGGGGCGAACCCTTAATCAGTGCCGATGCCATTGCCGACCCAAGGCTCAACAGTTTTAACAGCGTGCTGTTGAACAAAATACGCTCCCTTTTATGTGTACCGCTAATTGTTGAGGGTAAGGTGATTGGCACCATTTACCTTGACTCCCGGATTACATCCCATCTGTTCGTGGAAGAGGACCGGAATTTGCTCCAGGCGGTGGCGAACCTGCTGGCAGCGACAATCGAACGGTCAACAACCTTCCGGGAGTTGCAGGAAGAGATTTCAGACATTCGTGAAGGCATTTTAGTTGATGCAGCAACTGGTTTATTTCTGGGCAGGTCCAAGGCGATGCGACAGGTTTATCAAATTATTGACCGGATTGCCCCTACGGACTGCACGGTGTTATTGACCGGCGAGACCGGAACCGGCAAGGGGGTTCTGGCACGGTTGATACATCAACGGAGCGGACGAAGAGACAACAAGTTTGTCTCGGTAAATTGTGGGACTTTACCTGAAACTCTGTTTGAGTCAGAACTTTTTGGCCACGCCCGGGGTAGTTTTACCGGTGCGGTCAAGGATAAGATAGGGATATTTGAAACCGCGCACGGCGGGACGATTTTCCTTGATGAGATAACCAACACCACCCTGACAATCCAGGCAAAACTCCTTCAGGTGCTCGAAGAAAAGGTGATTCGTCGGGTTGGCGAAACCGAACCCCGTATGGTAGATGTCCGTTTAATTTGTGCCACAAACAAAAATCTTGCAGACGAGGTCAAAGCGGGTAGATTTCGAGAAGACCTCTACTATCGGATGAATGTTGTGGCAATTGAGGTGCCGCCGCTTCGGGAAAGGGTGGGTGACATACCGCATCTCGCTGACTATTTCCTGCACAGTTACGCGACACAATTGAATAAACCGATAGTGGGGTTTGAAGATGATGTCATCGCCGCCTTTACTCAGTATCATTGGCCCGGTAATGTCCGGGAACTCCAGAATACGATTGAGCGGGCGGTGATAATGACCCAGAACCGGCGGATTTCACTGGCTGATGTTGGCAAACCATTCACCGACATTCAGGTCTGTTCTGAAACCCAGGGCGGGAAGCGTCGAACGATAGACAAGGAACAGGTCATTAATGCACTCAAAGAGGCTAAAGGCAATATCACACGAGCAGCGGAAATCCTTTCAACCCACCGGCGCCAATTACAAAGGCTTATCAAACGGTATCAAATCGACCGTAACAGTCTGCGGCAGCCATAAATTGCCCCAACTAGCAATTTTGTAACTTACTATTTTGTAAATAGTTTGTAAAATAGGCAGGTAAAGGTGCGACATCTCGATTTGTTCCCTAAAATTTTTCGGAATGGTAAAGTTATTATAATTCACATTTTTTGAAATAATTAGCCGTTGGTAACTTATTTGGCATTATTATTGCTTTTTTATTATTTAGTTTGGTTAATAGGTGATATAAAATATAAAAAGGAGGAAGCAATGGACGCACCGATCGTACCAATTCTACCGCCCCCGCGGCCTGCACCACCGGTTAAGTAGGTGGACATGAGTTAGATTGTGCTCAGCCCGCATTGCGCGGGCTGAGTTTTTTATTTGGGTTCGTAAAAGGTTTTCCCCCAGAAGTCAACCTTTTTAATCTGACCTTCTTTTACCAATTTTTTCAGTAAGGGTTTTATCTTATGGACGGCAATTCCGAGGGAACTACTGAGGTCTTCTTCGGTTACTGGCCGATTCTCAACTACAGCGAGAATAGCCTTTTGGTAGTTGCCATGGAACTGTCTCTGTCTCTTTTTGATTGGTGAGAGGGCGATTTCGGCTTCAGGTCCAAAGAGCAGTTTAACCTGGCACAGTTCGTCTGTTGTCAGGGGCTGAGCGTGCTTTTCGGCAGGTGGACGTACCACGGTGTTCAGATGGACCCGGTCTGGCTTTATTTCGTAGGCGAGCCTTCGGAGTTTCATCAGATGTTCGGGAGCGTCGTTGACTCCTTTTACAAGCATAATCTCCAGCCACAATTTTCCCTTAAAGTAACGCCGAAAGGTTTTGAGCCCCTGAATGATTTTATCAATCTTTAAATATGGATGACACCGGTTAACACGATGAAAGATTTTCTGGTCTGCGGCATCAAGGCTGGGAACGATAAGGTCAGCCGCATAAAGGTCACGGCGCACCTGCGGGTCAAACAGCAGGGTAGAATTGGTGATAACCGCAACCGGTATTTTGAATTCGGTTTTGAGAAGGCGAATGAGCTTGCCAATGTCTTTGTTTAAGGTTGGTTCGCCTTCGCCAGAAAAGGTGAGATAGTCAATACGGTGTTGAGTAACTGCGGTCCGGACTTCACTAATGATTTCATCAATTGGGTAGAAGGAGCGGCGTTCCAATGTGAGTTTGGTTGTTCTGCCGCACTGGCAGTAGGTGCAGTTCAGGGTGCAGGTTTTCTTCGGGATGATGTTTAAACCAAGAGAAAGTCCAAGGCGCCGGGATGGTACAGGTCCGTAAACATAATTTTTGATAATCATCGCTTGATGAGTTTACCGGTAATCGTTGTCCGGGGCAAGTTGGACGCGGTCTTAAGATGGAGAAAGTACACTCCAGAGCGAACATTGTTACCACGGTCGTCGGTGCCATCCCAGGTGAGTGCATACCAGCCCGTGGCCTGTTCTTTTTCCAAGAGTGTTTTAACCTTTCTGCCGCTGATATCAAAGAGGCCAAGAGACACAAATGAAGGTTGAGCAAGGGAGTAGAAGATGGTAGTACGGTTGCGGCAGGGGTTTGGGAAAACGCGCAGCAATCGGAACGAATCCGGATTCGGTTGGGTTGGTGATTCAACGGTTGTTACCTGAATGTCGTCAAGATAAAAACCTTCGCCGGTTTTACCATCCTGGTCGGAAACAAAGTGAAACTTTATCTGAACCGATTCGCCCGCGGGATATGCAGAAAGCTCATAACTTTCTTTTAACCAGCTGGAGGTTAAACCCAATTTCTCTTCACTAAGGGCGCCACCGGTTCCGATGAAGTCAAGGGTGTCTTCCCGGTTAGGAGTGATAAGGATAACATACAGACCATCAACGCCGTAAATCGGTAATGAGAACCAGCGGTAGAATGTCAAAACTGCCCGGGGTGGCAACGCAAAACGCGGGGAAAGCAGCCAGTATGAAGCCAGGTCAGGATAGACGCCGGTTTCGTCACCGGCATAGCAGGCAAAAGAAGGGCTGTGAGACCGCCGGCTTGAGAGCGACCAGGAACCGCGCTCGCCGCCGGTTGTCCAGGAACCGAAGCCCGAGTCGAAATTGGTATAAATACCCGGAGTATTAAAGACAATCGTTAATGTGTCACTGAAAAGATACCCATTGGCAGTGATGTTGACACCGAGTTGTGCCGGACTGGTGCCAATAAAACGGGCAGGGGTTAAAGACCAGACCGTTTCTCCGGGTGCGATATCAGGGAAGATTAAACCCGGGGTAATGATTTGGGGCAACAGGCTTTCGGGCCGGGGCAGAAAAAGATTACCACTGGGCTGGAAGGCGCGGACTAAACCTGAGTTGGTCAGTTTGAGAAACAGGTTAACCGTGTCCGGATAGGAGATGGTTGTCAGGTAGCCGGTGATTTGCAGAACCGGTGAACCGATTTGCAAGGTGAGGGGAAATGAGTAAAGGGAGTTAGTGGAGTCGATAAGTGTAATTACACAGGGAACAACCTGGCCATTGAGGGCGACGGGGCTACAGCGCAGAGTAAATGTGGTTAAAATGGTTTCGCTTTGAGGTTGCAGGGCAGGGATAGAAACGGCACTGTTTGTAAAGATAACAAGGGGTGAGGTTGTTGAGATTGAACAGCGGGTAGGATTTGTTGGTTCAGCACCGGTATTGGCGATGTTGAGGAGAAGTCGGTGTGTTTCACCCGGTGAAAGAACTTCAGTGGTTTCTGCGGCAGGATTGATAAGCCGATAACCGGTAACAGAAACGGTTGGGTGGAGAAACACCGGGATGGAATCTTCAAGTGGCTGATGATTGGGTGCAGTAACGGTAACGCGGACCGTTGAATCGGTCAAGATGGTAACCGGCAGGCAGATGGTGCCGGCACTTGCTGTTTTGCCGCGGGCAAGGAGTGTTGAGTTCTGGGTAATGGTTACCGTCGCACTGGCAATTGGTCCTCGGGTGTCTTGAACGGTAAGCCAGACAAAGTTTTCTCCTGTAGTCAGGTGGGAAGGTTTGGTTGCGGTTAGTGGAATTGGCGTATCTGTGAAGACCGGCATTGCCGGGTCGCCTAAAAGGTTGAGGCAGTACTGGTGCCAGCGATACACATTGGCTTCGAAACTGTAAGGAACAAAGAAAAGTTTGGCGCGGGCAAGTACCTCGCCGATGCGGGACACGGCATCCGTAAACAGCTCCTTAAAGAAACGGAAATCAAACCGGTCCGAGTAACCAAATCCCGGGTTTCCCGGCGAACCCCAGCCATAAGAGGAGTTGCCGATAAATGCTACTGCGCCGCCGTACGGATTGCGAATGAAATGTTCAGCGATGGCGTCAAGGTCAAAGGCGGTAGTCCAGCAGCCGATTGAATAGCCAATACCGGGTCGGGTGGCGTTGGTGAGCCCGTTAACATCCTGATTGCGCAAAGTGGCACCGCGGGCAAGGCTCAAAGCATTGTACCAGCCATGACCGCAGTGATTGAAAAAGCCAAAACCCTGGTTGAGGAGGGCGCAGACGGTGTCCACTGTAATTGTCATCCGCGATTCATACAGTTTGTGAATCGGTGCATATCCGGCAGGAAGTGCCTGAGTGGCAATCCGTTCTTTGGCGATGGCTTCGTCGGTATAAGGGTCGTCCCAGAGAATCGCGGCAGAAAGCAGTGTATTAGTCTGGTAGTCGTTAGTCACACCGGTTTCATAGGCGATAAGTTTGCTGACAAAGGCGTGTGCCTCTTCCAAACTGTTTGCCGGCACCCTGCCCACATAGATGTCGGGATACAGGTCAACACTGTCTTCGGTTTCACCGTATACATTATCGCCATCCGCATCCCAGTTACCGTCCAAACAGGAGTAGTATAAGTCACAGGGTAGCGAATCTTCCCGGGGATGAAGCCCGGCAGAGCAAGCCATCGCAAACGCCTTGCGTACCGGTACGAGGTCAACATCGCCCCCAAGCAGGAGGTATTTCAGACCCGAGTCTTGGGCGCAGTATCTGAGATAGTTTCTCAGTTTTTCTGCCGGGTCCTGACCCTGGTAATTGGCGGTTATCCATTCAATCGCCCGACAGGCAGAGTTTAATCCGGTTTTCTGGCGCCAGCGGACAAGCGGTGCAAAAACGGTGTCCAGAGTTCGGGTGGTGACGATGAGGTATTCCAGCGGTCCGGTTTCTGCCCATTCAGCGCTGGGTTGGGGTTTCTGTTCCAGGGCGATACTTATCCTTTTGATGAGCCGGACCTGGTTCGTTTCGGGCAAAAGTTGCAAAGGGAAGATGAGGAGCGAGGCGACAGGTTTTCCCCGGATAAAACCGGTGCCGGTCAGAACGCAGACCGATTCGGGATAGGGATTCTGGTTGAGGCGGTACGGCTGTTCCTCATTTAGTTTTTTTGCTGGGAGAGAAAGGATGTTCGGCACCGGCACCGTGGCAAGGTCAAATTTTTGAGGCAGGGTTTCATATTCGACGCTCACCGCTTTGATACCGGTAACACGACTGTTAGAAGGCAACAGAAGGTTAACTGGCTTTACAGGCAGGGCAGGAGCGCCGGGCGGTGTTGCAATCTCCGCATCGGGTAGTGTGAAGATGGTTCTGTTGTCGGCGACGATTGATTGCAACTGGGAAGAGGAAAAGGTGAAGGTATGGGTAATCGTTTGAGCCGATGTGTCAATGGAGAGGTAAAGAAGAAGGAGAAGAAGTTGCGCAACCATTGGTGTTAATTTTCTGCCTGTCGCTTCAGATATGCTTTAAGGTATTCCAAGCCTTCTTCTTTGGTTTTGAACTTGCCCTCAACTTGCAGGTCCTCAAGTTCTTGTAAGATGACTTTAAACGCGGGACCGGGCTTCAATCCCATAGCAATCAGGTCATCACCGGTAACCAGCCGCTTGATTTTGGCTTTGGCATCTTCGGCGCGCTTCTGAGTTATCATCCGGCTGATGGTGGCTTCAAGATGGCCTGTCCTGCCTGCGGTTGCCCAGCCATCGGCATAACAGAGAAGCATCAAACCGAACGCCTCATCGCCCAGGTCCCGGAAGAACCTTCGAATCGCCCGCTCCGACAGTTCGGGCGCGGTGGCAAGGAGGTGCAGGCGCATATGCTCCTTGACCAGAGTTCGGACGATTTTAGTCTGGTGCCGGGCAAGGCGCAGCCGTTCGTGACAGATTTTCACGGTCAGTTTTGCACCCAGACTGTCGTGGCCATAGAAATGCGTTTCACCCGCCTCATTGACAAACCGGGTGTGGGGTTTGGCGATGTCGTGGAGCAGTCCGGCAAGTTTCAGCAGCGCGGCATGAAAAGGCAGGGAGAAATAGGAGTGCCACTCGGGCGTAAAGCGTGAAAAGAACCCGGGCTGGGAAATCAACTCTTCAATCTTTTCTACGGTCCGAAAAGTGTGGGCGCACAGCTCCTCATCCTGCAGCAGGGGCAGGAGTTCGGGCATAATCTCTTCAAGTCGGTGCAGTTCGGCAAGTTTTATCAAATACGGGACCGAGTTGTTGGCTTGAAGGATGCGGAGAAACTCCATCCCGATTCTTTCGGCTGCGGTGTTCTGCAAAGTGATGTCCTGTGCCTGCTCGTAAACTGATGGGTGAACTGTGAAGTTGAGTTCCAGTGCAAGGCGCAGGGCGCGCAACAACCGCAGCGGGTCAAGCGCGAGCGATTGGGCAGACACGGGCCGAATCAACTTCTGTTTCAGGTCCTCCTTGCCACCAAAAGGGTCGATAAGAGCATTTGCTTCGGGTAGTTCACAGGCGATGGCGTTCAGAGTAAAGTCGCGGCGTTTCAAGTCGTCCGCGATGTTCAGGTTGCCGATGCCATTGAAGTCAAGTGTGATTTTCTTTCGGTAAACAACCCGGGCTTCATCGTCCTTTTCTGATAAAACGACCAGTTTTCCCCGAACTGCCCGGGCAAACTCGCGGGCGAACTCAACACCAGAGCCGGAAACGGCAAAATCAAAGTCTGCGGGCTCCTGACCAAGAAGCAAATCCCGGATTGCACCGCCTACAAGAAACAATTGGCGCTCACCCTTCACGGTCAGAAGCCGGGGATAAATCCTGCCTAAATTTTGCAGCGCCCGGTTGATATCAATGTCCACTATTTCAGGATAACAGGAGAGAAATCAGGGTCAAGTTTGCTAATAAGAATTGCTTGACTTGCGACCGGGCAGGGTTAATTTTTAATCTGTTCCTGAAAGGAGGCGTAATGGTATTTCAAATTTTTGCCCGTGAGGGTTGTGTGACCTGTACAAAGGCGCAGCAGGTCCTGGCACGGCTTGGTGTTGAGGTGCAGGTGCGCTATGTTGATGGACCAAGCGCGACTCCGGAAAACCTTGCCGATTTAGCCTATTATGACTGGACCGATACCCCACCGCTGGTGGTTGTTACCGAAGGGGATAAGGTCTTACAGCGGTGGGACGGTAACGACATTGCTGATACCAGCCGTTCCTGGCATCAGACCGTGGAACGCTGGCTTGAGTCCCAGCGCGCAAAGTAACGCCGAAGCGGCGCAGTTAGTAACTTAGCGCTTCTTTACTTCAGACCGGTTTAATTGTTCAACGACTCAAACAGCGTGGGCAGGCTGATGATGCCCAGTATTGCCAGAACACTGATTACAATCAGCGATAGGGCGATGGCGACAAGCGAGACAATCATCATAATCCCATTGATGATAAAGTACAGCTTCAGTTTGCCGGTAAATTCTTCGAGCGCTTTCGGGTCGCCCTTTTCCGCATACTCCTGTGCCTTATTCCCGGCACCATTGAGGATAACTCCCATCCAGATGGGTAGCCATGCCCAGATGATGCCAAACAGGGTGAGTGCCTGCAAGATGCCGGCGACAATCTGGACGATGCCCAGAAGTTTGAGCCAGCCCTTCATTCCCCGGACATTTTGCTGAACGGTGTTGTCCGGAACTGTGGTTGTTACACTGCTTTCCAAGTTTCCTCCTGTTCTTTAGGATAAGATAAGGGAAAATAGTAAATGGTCAAGCCCGGCTTTATTATTTGAACCGGAACCGGCTCTTAAAATGGCGCAGGGTTAAATCTTTTCCAAACACCACTTCAACGGGCGGGATTGAATCTCGGTGCTGATAGAGCAGTTTTATCGCCTCAGCAGCGGCAAACAGGTCCTGGTCCTCATAAGTAAGTCGGGGTACAGCAGCACGGACAAAGTTGTTGCGCGGTGCCGGGCTGTTTTCCAGGCCAAAGGCGTAAACGCCCAGTTCACACAACCGGTGGCCCGCGACCAATAGCAGGGCAACAAAGGCGATGCCAGGATAATCTTCGTCCCGGGCATCAGGGAAAAACCGGTCAATCTCGATATAAACCGCGTGGCCACCCGCGGGCTTAAGCACCGGCACGCCATCAGCGCTCAACCGTTCGGCAAAGCGCTGCACCTGTCCAATTCTGCTTTCAAGATAGTCCGGGTTGACAACGGTGCGCAAACCTTCGGCAACCGCTTTCAGGTCTCTGCCTGCCAGACCACCATAGGTTGGATGCCCTTCAACAAGAATCTGATAATCGGTAAGTTTTTCGAGGAGTTCGGGATAGCGCCGGGCAAAAAGCCCGTCAAGGCGAATCAGCAGTGCGCCGCCGATGTTCACCAGCCCATCCTTTTTCAAACTGATGTGGAACCCATCAACATATTGAAACATCTCGCGGACTATTTCCGAAATGGTTTTCTGCTCATAGCCTGGTTCGCGCTTGTGAATAAAATAGGCGTTTTCGGCAAATCGGCAGGCGTCAAAGAAAAACGGGATATTGTGTTCCGCGGTCAGGGCACGGACCGCGCGAATGTTTTCCATTGATACCGGTTGACCACCGCCGGTATTGTTGGTGATTGTCAGATAGACCAGTGGTATGCGCTCGGGCATTGTCGCAAGGAGCAGTTTTAACTCTTCAAGATTGATGTTACCCCGGAACGGAAAGCCCTCGTCGTTTTTGCGGTGCTCATCACAGTTTAGGTTCAAAGCAACAAAGTTACTGTCCTCAATGTTCGCCTCGGTCGTGTCAAAATGACCATTACTGGGGATGAGGTAACAAGGCGCAACATCGTGCCGGCGTTCAACACGGGCAAGGGCAACTTTGATACGGGCAAAAAGTCCGCTCGGGTCGGGCAGACTTTCCAGCACAGTAGCAAGCGGCGCCATCTTCTCCGCGGCGAGATAGCGGGCAAGGTTGGAAAAAAGGGCGTGCTCCGCAGCTCTGCCCTGGTGAAATATAAAAAGCGTCTGAATGGGCCGATTTAAATCCTGGCGCCAGACCTCACCAAAGGTTTTGCCCAGTTGCTCATTCAACTGGTAATAACCTTCATTTGAGCCATAAGCCTCATCGCCCAATAGCAGTTCTGCCCACTGCTCCATTGTCATCGTAGTTGTGCCCGAATCCGAAAGCAGGTCGCAGCCCGGTAAAAGGTGCGCCGGATAGAGAAACGGGTTTAGCCCAATCTGCGCCACCAGTTCGGCACGGGCTTGGACTGAATGGAGCGGACAGGCAGAGGTGCCAAACCGGGCTTTTGCTTCGTTACAGTTATGCATAGTGTGGGCACGGAAACGGACCGCAGCGTTGCGATAGGCACGGGGTGTAAAATACCTGCCCGGTTGGGCTGGTCTTTTTGCGAGTTCTTTAAACAACTGGACAAAGAAAGAGAGTTTATCTGCCATTGAAGAACTAAATTACTCCGCACCCAGCCAAAGTCAAGCAGAAAAGGCGGTGCGGTTTAGCGGGTAACGAGCACCTTAACGGTCGCTTTGCCGGGTGTTGCCTCCTTCATTGGCTGGATAAAATAGACCCCAGGGGCAAGATGCCGGATGTCATTAACACCGGGCTGGAGATTGAGCACTTTACGACCGGAGATGTCAAAGAGAACACCGCTCTGGTTCCGGGGCAAAGTTAGAGTGTAGCGCACCACAGTTGGAATAAACTGGTCTTCTGAATTACCACCAGGGTTTTGAGCGATTCCGACCAAGGTTGTATCACGGACGAAACAGACCGCCGAACTGCCCGGCACTGAAACATAAACCCGGCGCTGGTTCGGGCTATGGACAATTTCTGCGGGATAACCGGGCAAACGAATGCCAGTAACGACCGAATCGGTACGGCAGTCAAACACCTTGACATCCTGTCCATAGCGGAATGTGCAGTAAAGATAACCGGTGAGCGAATCGTAAACGATTTGACTCAGTCCGCTACCAATCGGAATTGAGTCTTCAATCCGGGGTCCGCTCGGGTTAATCACAAAGAACTGGCTACCCGCCGCACAGTAAAGCCGGTTACCGAATTCATTGTGGAACATCAAACCCGGTTGGTACGGTATTGGCAGAAAAGAGCGGATGGTATGGGTGGAGCAGTCAACAAAAAACAGCCCGTTCAGGTTGTCAACTGCACAGGCAAGGAGGTTATCTTCAGGCAGATAACACACCTCTCTTGGTGTGCCACCTAATCCGAGATGGGCAATCACCTCATTGGTTCGCACATCAAGCACGAACAGTGAATACTGGTCATAGATGGCGGAGAAATAGAGCCGGTGCAAATTCGGGAAATAACTGATGATGCGGGGGTCCTCGCCAGCATAAAACCTATAGATAATTGAGTCCCGGGCACAGTTGATTACCTCAATACGATAATCCAGAGCGCAGAACAAACGGTTCTGGTCCGGGACATAAACCGCGCTCCTTGGTATATCGTACAAATGTATCGTCTTACGCACCGTTTCAGCAGGACAGTCAATCGACACGATGGCAGTTTCCGATGGGAGGAGGGCATAGAGGCGGTTACTTGCGGTAATCGGGATGATTTTGGAAGGGGCAGCGGGTAGTCTTATCGGGTTGCGGAGAGCGCCGGTTTCGGCGTTAATCGGTACTATCTCGTCGCGTTCGGTACTGGCGCAGTAAACCCGTTCCGTACCCGGAAGATAGGCAAGAAGGTTTACCGGAAACCAGGTAACAACCTTATTCACAACTTCACTGGTTCGGGCATTGTATATCACCACCTGATGGCTAAAGCGCTCCGGGGCATAAATTAAGTTGGCACGCGGATTATAGCCAAGCCCGACAGGATAGGAGCCAGGTGTTGGAATCACCCGAACCACCTGATTGGTAACACCGTCAACCACCGCAATGCTATCGGTTTCACTCAAAGCGATGTAAACGAGATTGTCAACCGAGTCAAAAACCAGACCGCGTTGGTTTGTATTGAGATAAATCCAGCGGATTAAGGTATCAGCAAGGGCGTCGTAAACTCCGAACCAGTTATCGTCCCAGTCGGCACAGTAAAACTTATTACTCACGGTGTTCAGACACATCAACCTTGGTGAATAACCGGCTACAAGCCAGCGAATTACGGTATCCCGGTCGCAGTCAACCACCGTGATATCCTCATCGTAGTCCTCAGAAATGTAAAGCCGGTTGGTCAGATGGTTGTAAAGCATATCATAGTAAAATCCGGCACCTGAATAGAAGGTTTTAATGACACTGTCGGTTGAACAGTCAATTACCGCCACATCCTGGTTATCCATAACACAGTAAACCTTATTTACCCGATAGGCGCAGGCGATATTTCCCGACTCGTCTGGGATGGCAATCGTTTTTATCAGGGTGTCGTAGTCGCAATCTATGACCCAGACTTCAGGACCACCAACGCAGTATATCCGGTTGAGATTGGGGTTGTAGGCCAGGTCACTGCCGTAATTCGGCAGGTTAATGGTTCGGACCAAACGGTTGGCAGCAGCGTCAACCACAAACAACAGGTTGCCGCTGAGAATGTAAAGTTTATTATCCACGGGGTTATAGGTAAAATTTCCGGCAGGACCCGGCAGTTGAATTAAGGCGATTTTTCGGTTGGTGGTGCCATCAAGGACGCAGATTTGTGAGATACCATCCCCGAAAATGAATACGGTGTTGTTGTTCGGGTTATAGAAGATTCGGTTCGGATATGCGGGACCGGCAAACGAATCGGGCAGATAAACGGTTCTTTCCAGCCACTGGGCTGAAACCGGTGTCGCCATCAGGGCGACAAGACAAAACAAAAACCACCGGCGCATAACACCTCCTGTTTGCGCTTTGATTATAAAGCGAAATTAGTTAAATGTCAAGGGACAAAAGGGTTAAACAGCGCAATCAACTCTCGCAAATTTTTGAGTGGATACCTTAAGAGCTCCTGTTGATTGGCACGGAAAAAGTGCCATTTTGTACCGGTTGGGATGTGCTTAATTTTAGTAATCATTTTTGAAAGACTAAAATGTTCTCCACACCTATTTTTCCTTTATCAGCTTTGGATAAACCATGTTCAATAACATCCACTAACCGAAATCCAACTGCCTTACCAAGATCTCCTAATATAGGAGATGTTTCAATTACTTCCTCTTTTCCGTTTATAAGCCAGGAGTGACATTTACTAACAACCATCAAGTAATACTTGTCTTTTTTTAAGACTCGGTAACATTCCTCAAATGATAGTTTCATCATTTTGAGATAGTTCTCGACTGTCTCGGCTTTGTAAGTTCTCCGTGATTTTTTTAATAGGTCTATAAGCGCTAAACTCGATTCTGGTAAAGCAACTGACGAATATCTATCATTCACAAAAAGTGTCATATTTTCGTATTGGTCTTCATCCCTATGTTTCGATTGATAAAAGTTTTTAGTTGACTCCCATTTTAGATCATCGTTTAAGCCTAAAATTAATATGGAGATTTTATTATTGCCAATATAATCTAAGGCATCAAAATATGGCGGCGATGTAAGTATACCATCAATGCTTTCATCCTGTAACATAGACATATTAGTTGAGTCACCTTTAATAATTTTTACTCTCCCTTTGTTGAGCTTTACACTTAATATTTCAGCCATTTTCTGGGTGGCGTATAAAGTTAAATATCTATCTTCCACATACGATTTAAAAGAATTGATTAAATCCCAAGTTCTGCTTTTTTCGGAATACTCAACAATCTGCTGACTCAAAAGAATTAAGAAAAATTGTCTAATATCTTCATCTTGGATATCTTCAATTTTTTCTTTTAAAAACAAAACATTATCGAGATGAGGTTCAATCTTTGCAAAGCCAGCGCTGTTTGAAGCAGCACGCCTTAATTTTTCTTTCAGTGCACTTAAATCATTAAAGTTGAATTTACGGGAAAGGCTGTCATCAATTGATTCAAATAATTTAATTGCCGCAGTTTTAACTTTGCTAATATCAATTCCAATATTACATTTTACTTCGGCTATCATCTTACCTATATTCAATACTTCGATTCCTACGGCATTTATACCCATTGTGGGAGCATCAGCAATAAATGCACCAGACCCAACAAAGGGGTCAAGGATAGTATCCCCTTCTTGAACCTGTAATAAATTTATCAGTGCTCTTGATATTCGGGGGTCACCTTTCCCTTTATATTTATGCAGGTAGTGCAAAAATGGTTTCCGCAGGTCCGTTGATGCCCAATCGACAAAATCACCGATATGATTTTTCCCCAATCCCAAATGGGGGGAACGATATTGGCCATCCATTAGATGCGAAAGCAATTCTTTCAGCCCTTTTTCTATGCCTGATTCTTTCTCAGAGAAGTAGTTTTGCCAGTTTTCACTGTTTCTGGGTCGGAAAACACAAGCAGGAAGTTTTTTTACTTCTGTCGCATACTCAAAAAGCGTATGAAATGGCAGGAACCTTATCGTTAACAATTTATTTTTAGATTTCACAATATCTTTCAAGAAAATTTGAGTATAGGGGTTAGGTTCCAATCTATTTTTTGTACCCAACAATTCCTCATTAATTGGTAAGCCAATTTTTTCCAATGTTTGTTGAGGGTTTTCTGATTCCAGAATTACATAAATTTCCCTGAAGAAAGTTGCTCTTTTAACGATGTTTACTATGTCCATTGTAGAAACTTTTGCCAAAAAGCCCTGTCCTTCTCCAAGATAAACCAACCTGCTGATCAAATGTATTACTTCCTCATCTAATAAATTAAATGGTTTTTCTTTGAATAAAGCCGCCAGTGTTTTAACAAACTGCGTTTTAGTCCCTAATAAACTATCTATTTCCCGATGGGCAAAATAAACCTCATCGGGGTCTCTCAAGTCAAATTTTAGCTTTGCTAATACAATCATATTTTACCTTACAATTAAGTCGCTGGCAGTTAATAAAATTTCACTAAAATAACCTATATAGGAAGTTTTTGGCAATTTGCGTACCGGCTTCATCAAGAATTCTCCAGGGGAAATAGGACTCGCATACCCGAGTTCGTTTCTCAGCATAGATTTATACCCTTCTCTGGTCAGCATAGATTCCAGCATAGATTCATACTCTTCTCTGGATGTTTGTGATATGTGGACTATTGCATTTCTAAGTGTCGTCATATTTTGTAACGCACGATTTATATCTGCGTTATCACAGAGTACTCTTTTAAATGGCTCACCGTCTTTAAAAAACAACTCCGACTTTTTCTTTATGAAATTTAAATTTAACCACTTAGCGTAGCGGCGACCAGATGTTATAATAGCATATGCATGGTTTTTATCCCGAGGGAAAACATAACGATTCGGGGCGTATCCACTATCGGTTTTTTCCCCCAGCATATAAAGAATAAATGTTTCTTCAATAAACCATTCCCACGCTAAATACATTTTCAAAAACGAGAGTTCATACACTAAATTAATAACATTACTATCTATATTAGGAATTTGATTCATAGTCTGGAGTAAATTAAAACTATCATTCATTTGTGCTATAAATTTATTTTTTGTTTCGTTAAGGTTGGACATCTCGTTATCATCTTATAAATACTTTATGATAAATGCTAATAAAAACTGATGTCGGCGATTTCTCACCGCCTCAACTGTTGTATGACGGGTATAATCATCAATAAATTGTTTAATATCAGGTTCTGAATCCTGTGCAGACTTATTTGAACTTTCCTCCAAAATTGCCTCAAGCGATTCTAAAGCAATTTTAATTTTAGGGTATTGAGACGGTTCAATTCTCAGCGTATTTTCTGAGTTGGGTAAGCCAAACAACAGGTCGTAAATCATGCAGTAAAGAGAATAAAACAAGGGGCTTTTATTGAAATAGGAGTCCGGAAGAATGTCACCGTATATTTCTCCGATAGTATCCATACATTTTTTGAAATTATCTGTTATTTTATCTTTATTATCGAATCGGTCGTCATATCTTTTATAGTAGGTTTCAATAACTCTTCTATCCTGTATCCCATCGATACTGGCTATAATTAATTCGGAAGTAAGTTCAACATCAGCCATTCTTGCAATTTTCGGTTCCTTGAGGATTTTTGATTTTATCCAAAAGGTATAAAACTCGTGCGCCATACTGTGCACCGTCTGTTTAAATAGCCCGAAATACTTAGCATTCAAGAGCTCAGTTTTATTTAGAGGCACAGTATAAGTATTTAACCGAGCAAAGATTCCGAGAACATCTTTATCCTCTGAAATTAGTACTTTATTAGTGGAAATATTATACAGAAGAAATTCCTTTTGTACCTCGTCGGGCAACTGACTGAAATATAATCCCCCGTAATCTTGATTGTGGATTTTTGAAACACTGAAACCATCTTTTAAATAATCCAATATAGTTGCGAGCCGCTGCTGGCCATCAATTACCTCTCTAATGCTTTTGCGCGTTTTTAAGTCTATTGTTTCTCTGATAAAAACAGGGGGGATAGGTAATTCCCTTAAGATTGTATCAATTAAATATGATTTTGCTTTCGCCGACCAAACGCGTCTTCTCTGGAATTTTGGCGACAAAATTAATTCCCCCCTTTCATGCCATTGTCTATAATCATTGATAGAATAGGACTTTATTTCAAAGTTTTTAGCCATTTAATGCCTCCATATTAAATAATTCACATGGTTTTATTTTAAATTGTAACTTATTTGGGTCGGGTGTTCCACCTTTTCTTTGCATAGTAATTCTTCCAATATATAAACTTCCCCTTGGTGATATTCTTACATCCCCTGCGCCAAAGAAGTTCATCGCAGTATTTATGTCCTTTAATGCCCATGTAGTTGTATTTTTGACTTTGTTGTAGCGTGTAACTAACATCCAGTTAGCAGATAAACCGCCTCTTCCCTTTATAATATCGGATACAACAAGGATTCTATTTTCACGGAAGAAATTTATTATATTATTTACCAAACTTTCCGGTAATTCATCAAGGAACATTCTTCTCTTGTCTCTCAGAATTTTATTTCCGACAATATGAGGATACGAAAGAGGATTAATTTCACCAGTAAATAATTTCAGGGCTAATGTTGTATCATCGTCAAATCCCCAGATTTCTCTGTACGAGTCTACTGACCTTTTGTCCACTTGGTTATAGTCAGCGTCGGAATTGGCTTTTTTTAACGATAGGTTTTCGATTTTTACAATCGCGCCTACCTTTATAATTATTCTTAGCTGCGCATCAGCTTTTTTGAATTTCATCAGATCTTCAAAGGTTTCCCTTAAACCAAGATTTTCCGCGTCTATTCTTTTCATCCGCGTGGGTATTAGAATTGCCTCAACCGAATCTATTAAATCAATTTTATATCCCATAATTGCGAGCCATATTTGGGCTTCCTTATCTGTCTTCCAGTTATTGAATTTCTTGCATATGTTTTTCTCATTCGCAAATCCGCCTCGGGCTGTAGTTGAGCCGATATTAAAAGTTGTCATTTGTTGCATTCCCTAAAAATATATAATAATGCCCTAAATACTTCTGATGATTAAGATGCACTGGACTTTTTGCCCAGATTAGTTCCACATACTTTCTGTTTTCTGGCATCTTTGATAATTACATTCAGTTTTCCGGTTTTGTCAATAAATTGGTTGGATGTGTTGAGGTCGGGACTGGGTTGCGGCTAATAAAGGTGGGCGTTTTTTATCGTTGACCTGTCCGTATTTGTATGAAATGGGTTTCATCAGATTAAGAGCAGGTATTCTAATGGTACCTTGACGATTGATTCATCGGTCAGTTGCAATTTTTTGCTGCCAAACACAATACCGTATTTACCTTTGACCTTTTTCTGGGTGGTTTCAACCTGTGTCGTATCTTCTTTGTGAAAACCGATTTCAATCACTACTGGCTTCTGGTTGGGGAGTCTTAAAACGAAATCCGCGCCGCCTTCGGCAATATCGTATGCTATCGTTGCCTTATATCTGCCTTTTAAATCCTTATTATAAATCAAGGCGAAATAGTCCTCTAATTTTTTGCCTTCAATATTTGATCGAAAAATGTTGTCTAAAATCGCGGTTCTTAATGCCGGGGCAGTAAAAAGAAGTTTGGGCGTTTTTCTTGTGCTCGTGAATGGTTTTCCGAGGCTTGGTACCTTAAACAACACACCACTCATAATCAACACTTCCACTAAAGAGTCTAATGTTTCGAACCGCTCAATCTTCAATGTGGTTCTTAAACTGTCATAACTTATGATATCCGAACTGGCAATCAGATAGAGTAGTCTATTGAGTTTGGCGACCGTCTGCGCTTTAAACCGGGCAAAGCCGATAATGTCTTTTATGATAATACTGTTGAGCACATTTTTAATTAGTTCTAATGCCTTTACTCTATTGGTAAGATTCGCCGAAAACGGAAAGTTGCCGACCGCAAAGAAATCGTCTTCACTATCGGGCGGGAGTTCGGCGAAAAATCTATCAACCTCGTCGGATTTTGCCTTTAAACCCTGAAAAACCGCCCGAGCGTCAGGGGAATTAAAAATTATCTCCTGCAAGTCGTCGGAAAGTCCCGATATCGGGTATTGTCCGTGTCTTAATATCAAATATTCATTGAATTTCATCGGGTAAATCTCTTCGATGCTCACCCTTCGGGA